>NZ_JBRRDR010000029.1:0-58652 GCF_056759755.1 Stenotrophomonas sp. STEN046 | reverse complement strand
CCCACGGGGATTCGAACCCCGGTCGCCACCGTGAAAGGGTGATGTCCTAGGCCTCTAGACGATGGGGACGCACGAAAAACTTCAAGTTGTAGAACTTTCGACGGCCTAATGCCGAAAGTGGTGGAGCCAAGCGGGATCGAACCGCTGACCTCCTGCATGCCATGCAGGCGCTCTCCCAGCTGAGCTATGGCCCCATGAAACTCTGGATTCCTGCTGGGAGCAGGGTCCTTGGTAAAACTGGCGTCCCCACGGGGATTCGAACCCCGGTCGCCACCGTGAAAGGGTGATGTCCTAGGCCTCTAGACGATGGGGACGCACGAAAAACTTCAAGTTGTAGAACTTTCGACGGCCTAATGTCGAAAGTGGTGGAGCCAAGCGGGATCGAACCGCTGACCTCCTGCATGCCATGCAGGCGCTCTCCCAGCTGAGCTATGGCCCCGTGTTACCGAGCCGCCTATCATACCTGCCTGTTCACTTTTGTGGAAGCTTTTTTTGAGCTTTTTCCGTTGAATCCGCCATTGCCCGAGGGCAGGGAAGTCACAACGCCACAACCTGAACAACAGTTGGCGGTGAACAAAAAAGACCCGGTTATCGGCCGGGTCCTTGTTGTTCATGATGAGTGGCGTCCCCACGGGGATTCGAACCCCGGTCGCCACCGTGAAAGGGTGATGTCCTAGGCCTCTAGACGATGGGGACGCAGATCTCATCAATGTTCTTTGCGACCTTTCGACGGCCTAATGCCGAAAGTTATGGTGGAGCCAAGCGGGATCGAACCGCTGACCTCCTGCATGCCATGCAGGCGCTCTCCCAGCTGAGCTATGGCCCCACGTCGCTGAGGAGCGAAATAATAGCTGTGCCCCCCAGGGTTGGCAAGCGCTTTGTTGCACTTTTCTTCACGTCGATTACGACGGTGGTGGTGTCACGCGGCGTGATGTTTTCCGCAGGCACGCCATGTGGGCCTCGCACCAGGCGCAGCCGGGTTCAACGGTCGTCCGCAACCAGCGCAGCGAGGATCGGGCATTGTTCCAGCGAACCGTGGCCAGGACAGGCGTCAACCAGCTGTGCAAGCGCGGCATGCATGCGTTGCAGTTCGGCCATCCGCAGTGCGATGTCCTGCAACCGGATCCGCGCCGTATCGCGCACGCTGCCCATGTCCTGCCGAGGGTGGTCACTGATGGCCAGCAGTTCGCCGATCTCATCGAGACTGAAGCCAAGGCCCTTGGCGCGGCGGATGAAGCGCAGGCGGTGCAGGTCCTGCTCGCTGAAGATGCGGTAGCCGCCGGCCGAGCGCGTGGCGGTGCGCAGCAACTGCTGGCGCTCGTAGTAGCGGACGGTGTCGATGGGGACGCCGGCCTGGCGAGCCAATTGACCAATGTTCACGGCGAACTCCTGCATGGGGCTGGATGCATTGTCATCCCTGGAGTCTGGTCAAGGGTCAAGGCTTCGCATCGAGGCGTATTCAGCACACTTTGCAACTTTCTTCATAGCCCTGAGGGGGAAACGGTTCCTACCCTGCGCCTGAACCGGCCGCTCGACGGCCTGAACCGAACGAGGAGGTGGGGCAGTGGAGGGAATCAGGAGCGAAGGATTCGTCGAGGTTGCAGTGGTCGAATATGCGGGGGGCGACCCGTCGGCCGCGTCGGTACTGGCTGAAATGACACACGTGGCCAACCGCCTGGCGCAGCAGCAGCGGCGGCCGTTCAAGCGGGTGGTCATCACCCGTTGGATCGTACCGGCCAGCAACACCGGGGTGCACCGCATTGCCGGCGCCGAGATGCTGGACGCCGCAATCCCCGCGGTGATTGCATTGCCCGGCCAGGTCAGTCCCGGTGCGTCCGTGCGTACCGACGAGGTCCTGCTGGACTGGCTGCGGGCGCACTATGACGGCGGAAGCCTGCTGGCCGCCGCTGGCGATGGGATCGGCGTGCTGGCCCGTGCGGGTCTGCTGGCCGGTCGTACCGTATCCGGGCCCGAACTCGGTCGACAGCCGGGCCTGCAGGCCCAGGCCGGCAGCTGGGCACCGAGCGAGCGTGCGCTTGTGGATGACGGCGATCTGCTCACTGTAGGCGGTGCACAGGCTTGGCGATTCCTCGGGCTGCGCCTGTTGTACAGGCTGCACGGACAGGGAGTGGCCAGCGCGGTGGCGCAGCAGCTGGGAATCGTGGTGCCGGCCGGTATCCAGCAGGATCTGGAGCGCTTCAGCGCCAATTTCGCGCATGGCGATCGCGACGTCCTCAAGGCACAGCGCTGGCTGCACACCACGGCGGCGCGCGGTGCAACGTTGGGAGCGATCTGCGAAATCTCCGGCCTCGAGCCACGCACCCTGCAGCGACGCTTCCTGAAGGCCACCGGGCTGCGGCCCATCGAGTACTGCCAGCGATTGCGGGTGGCCAAGGCGCAGACACTCCTGCAGCAGGGTGCCAGCATCGACGAGGTTGCCTGGGGTGTGGGTTATGCCGACCAGAGCGCATTCCGGCGATTGTTCCTGCGCATTGTCGGCATGACGCCTGCCAACTACCGCCGGCACGTGAACAGCAAGCGTCGTGAGCGCCCGCTGGTTCCCGCAGTGGCTGGCAGCCTGCGCGGCTTGCGGGTATCGCCGGGCACCCAGCTGGGACGCAACGCCGCTTGATGAACGGTGTGGGTTACGTCGTGCTTGCATCGCGGGCACGGCGCTTTGACCATGGGCGCCTGTGCAAGCGCGAGAAGGTGGGTTGATGTCGAGTGTAGGGCCGGTGCCCATGCTGGTGGTGGTGATCATGATCTGTCTGCTGCTGGCGATGGCCATCGCGCGGATCTGGTCACGGGGCGGGCCGGGGCAATCCCGGCCCAGCGCAGCGGGCATGGTGCTCGACATGCTGCTGATTGGCCTGTTGAGCGGTCGGATTTCCTTCGTCGCAGCGCATTTCGCCTCGTATCGCGAGGCGCCCTGGAGCATGCTGCAGATTGCCGATGGCGGGTATCACGTCATTGTTGTGGTCGGCGCGGGCTTCGCATGGGCGTTGTGGCGACTGCGTGGTCAACGCTCCCTGAGAGGGCCGGTACTGGGAAGCGCTCTGCTTGGGGTGCTGCTCTGGGTTGGCGCCAGCCAGGGGCTCGCCTACTGGCAGGCGCAGCGGATGCCGGTGCCTTCATTGGAGGTGGTTGATCTGCAGGGCAGAACGATTGATCTGCAGCAGTTTCGAGGCAGGCCGCTGGTGCTGAATCTATGGGCCAGCTGGTGCGGCCCGTGTCGGCGGGAGATGCCGGTACTGGCGGTGGCACAACAGGCGCATGCCGATATCCAGTTCGTTTTCCTCAACCAGGGCGAAACGTTTGAGGACGTGCAGACCTTTCTTGCGGCTGAACATATCGAGCTGGGCAACGTCCTGCTGGACGAGCCTGCGACCGCATCGGCCACACTGGGCGTCAAGGCGTTTCCGTCGACCCTGTTCTTCGATGCACAGGGGCGGCTGCAGGAACTGCATCTCGGCGAGCTGACCCAGGCGGGCCTTGAACACAAACTGCGCCAGCTGCGGTAGCCTGCGCTGGCATCTCACTTCGGAGTTTCCATGTTGTCGATTTCCCCGCGCATCGCGTACACGCTGCTGCTGCCGGCCATGATGGCGCTGGCCGCCTGCAGCCAGGCACAGACCCCGCCGGGCAAGGGGGCCGCCACGTCGGCCGCCGCTTCTGCCGCCGCACCTGCCAGCAAAGGAGATCTGCCGGCAGTCCTGAAGGGTGTCGAGAAACACGGTTTCGAGGTGGTGGCCGAATTTGATGCGCCGGGCGGCCTGCGTGGATTTGCCGGCATGGTCGGCGGCCAGCAGCCTGCGGCCGCCTATGTGACCGCAGACGGCAAGCATGTGCTGGTAGGCAGCATGTTCGATGCTGAAGGCAACGAGGTGGCGGCCGAGACGTTGGAGAAACTGGTGGCCGCACCGATGTCGACCAAAATGTGGAGCAAGCTGGAAAGCAGCGCCTGGGTGCGCGATGGCAAGGCCGATGCACCGCGTGTGGTCTACACCTTCAGTGATGCCAATTGCCCTTACTGCCACAAGTTCTGGGAAGCAGCGCGCCCTTGGGTGGACGCCGGCAAAGTGCAGCTGCGTCACATCATGGTGGGCGTGATCCGTGAGGACAGCCCAGCCAAGGCGGCCGCGATCATGGCCGCGCGCGATCCCAGTGCTGCCCTGCTGGAGAACGAGCATCAGTTCGATCGCGGCGGCATCAAGCCATTGGCCAGCATCAGCCGTGAGATCGCGGGCAAGCTGGATGCCAACCAGGTGCTGATGGTTGAAATGGGCTTCCAGGGCACGCCGGGCATCCTGTTCCAGGATGCACAAGGCCAGGTGCAGCGACGTGCCGGCCTGCCGCAGGGCAACGATCTGCAGGCGGTGCTGGGCCCGCGCTGAGGCGATCCGCACCCGCCGCAATCAACGACAGGCCCGCATGGCAACGTGCGGGCCTGTTGCGTTATGCGCCATCGTCGGCGCCGAAGCACTGCGCATGCCCGGATGCCGGTCACGTCTGAATCGTGACTGACATCAAGCATTTCGCCTTGATTCCAATCAAGGCCAAAAACGACAGTCGGACTAGCCTTGACGCATGGAATACAGCGTCACCGCGCGATGGACACTGCATGCGACGCGCGCCGAAACGCGCGTGTGCGCGGTGCCATTCACGACAGTCTCACCCCGTGCTTGTTACCCAGACCGCTGCGGTCGCCACCTCCTTGGCAGCACTGCCGCAGCGGAAGCTGTCTGGATGCAGGCTCGGCAGTGTCATTGTCCTGTTGCCGACAGGGCGCAGGCTGGCGACGGTCGTCAACGCAGTACCCGCATTTCCAGAAACGGCGCGTTCGGGTCGGGATGGCGCGCGCATGCAGTGTGGTCGCGCAGCGAGGATTTCAGTCCAGGGAGGATGCAATGCGATTGGCGGTAGTGACGGTAGCGTGCCTGGCCGCGATGGCGACACCGGCGTACGCACAGGACGATGCACAGGCATTGCGTCGCGAGATCGACACGATGCGACGGTCGCTGGAAAGCATGCAGCAGCGGCTGGACCAGCTTGAGCAGCGTGAGGGGCGTGTCGGCGCGCCGGCAACGTTGCTCGGCCCGCAGGCGAGCACCTTGCAGGCGAGTACTGGCGCGCTGCATCCGACCCAGGTGCCGGGCGTAGCGCCGCCCGTGCTGCCGCAGCGCGAGTCGGTGGCTGATCCGTCTACCGCGGCCTCGCGTCCCGACAGCGCCGCTGGTCCGACCGATCCTGATCTGAAGGGCTTCTTCGCCATTCCCGGTACCGATACGGTGATCCGCATCGGCGGCTACGCCAAGCTCGATGCCATTGCCGATTCGCGTGCAGCAGGCGATGAGGACCAGTTCATTCCGTCGTCGATGCCGGTGGGCGGCAACCATCGTGATGTCTCCAACTTCAACATCCACGCCAAGCAGACCCGTTTCAGCTTCGAGGCGCGGCGCCCGACCACGCACGGCAACCTGCGCTTCTACCTGGAGAACGACTTCTTCGGCAGCGGCGATGGCTACCAGTTCCGCCTGCGCCACGCCTATGGCCAGCTCGGCAATACCTATGCCGGTTACGGCTATTCCAGTTTCATGGATCCGGACAGCCTGCCCGATACGCTGGACTTTGCAGGGCCCGGCGGCGCCGGCTACCTGCTGGTAGCTGGCATCCATCACAGCTTCGCGATGGGCAAGGGCAACACCCTGACCATTGCCGCAGAAGATCCGAAGACCGAGCTGGCCGCTGCCAGTGACGCACTCGCGGCGGTCAATCGCCTCCCGGATGTGACGGCGAGCGCGCGCCTGGAACGGGACTGGGGTCATCTGCAGATGGCGGTTGTCGCGCGCAATCTTGCCTATGACGGCGCGCTTGATCGTGATCGCGTGCTGGCAGGGGGCGTGCAGCTCAGTGGCTCGGCGTCGGTAGGCGAGCGCGACCTGCTGTTGTTCGGTGCCCTCGGCGGGCGTGGCCTCAGCCGCTACACCGCCGACCTGACCGGCTCAGGGTTGGATGCGGTGGTCGGCGCAGACGGTCGCCTGGATGCGCTGGACCTGCATGGTGGTTTTGTGGGCTACACCCACTACTGGTCCGGACTGTGGCGATCGAACCTGATCTTCGGCCAGCTGACCCTGGAGCGGAATGCCGCACTGGCGACCGACGCATTCCGGCAGAGCCGCTACGGCGTGTTCAACCTGATCTGGAGCCCGGCGCCGTCGTGGACGATGGGCATGGAGCTGCTGTACGGACGCCTGGAACAACAGGGCGGCGCACGCGGCGACACGGTCCGGGTGCAGGGCAGCCTGCAATACAACTTCATCAAATAGGCGCCAGCGGCAGCACGCCAGCGTAGCCAGTCCCCACGCCCGGCTTGCCGGGCTCATGCCAGTACAGGAGTGTGTCATGGCAGAAGCAAAGAAAATCGGGGTGGTCGGAGCCACCTTCCTCGTCGCCGGCAACATGATGGGCTCAGGGGTGTTCCTGCTGCCTTCCAGCCTGGCCAAGATCGGTACCGCCTCGATCTGGGGCTGGTTGATCACCACCGCCGGTGCACTGCTGCTGGCCTTCGTGTTCGCCAAGCTCGGCAAGCTGGCACCGAAGGCGGGCGGTCCCTATGCCTATGCGCGTGACTGGTTCGGCCCGTACATGGGCTTCCAGACCAACACCATCTACTGGTTCGCCAACTGGATCGGCAACGTCGCCATTCCGATCGCAGCGGTGGGCTATTTCAGCTACTTCTTCCCGATCCTCTCGGAGCCGCTGGTGCGCTGCATCGCGGTGCTGATCCTGGTATGGGCGCTGAGCTTTGCCAACATGATCGGCCCGGCGTTCGTCAGCCGCGTGCAGACGGTCACCACCAGTTTCGCGCTGGTGCCGATCCTGGGCATTGCCATCTTCGGCTGGTTCTTCTTCGATGCCGACATCTTCAAGGGTGCCTACAACGTATCGGGTGAATCGAACTTCGGCGCGATCTCCAGTGCCGCCGCGCTGACGCTGTGGGCATTCATCGGCGTGGAGTCGGCCTCGGTGACCGCCGGCGTGGTCGAGAACCCGGAAAAGAACGTGGCCCGCGCCACGTTGGCCGGTGTGTTCCTGGCCGCCATCGCCTACATCGCCAGTTCCTCGGTGATCATGGGCATGGTGCCCAACGGTGAACTGCAGACCTCCGATGCGCCGTTCGCACTGGCCGCGGCCAAGGCCGTCGGTGGCTGGGGTGGAGCGCTGGTCAGCCTGTGCGCCTTCATCGGTGCCGCCGGTTCGCTGGGTGGCTGGATCCTGCTGACCGCGCAGAGCGCCAAGGCGGCGTCCGACGATGGCCTGTTCCCGAGCATCTTCAGCAAGACCAACAAGGACGACGTGCCGGTCAAGGGCGTGCTGATCGTGGCGGTGCTGATGACCCTGGCGGTGCTGGTGACATCCACTTCGAAGACCGCGTCGGCCCAGTTCGATGTGATCACGTCCGCTGCGGTGGTGCTGACCCTGCTGCCGTACATCTATTCGTGCGTGGCGTGCTACTTCGTGGTCGAGCGCTCGCACACGCTGGTGCATACCGGTGCGTTCTGGACCCTGACCAGCCTGACGGTCGTGTACTGCCTGTGGGCCATCTACGGCTCGTCGGGAACGATCGTGCAGTACGCGTTCCTGTTCGTGCTGTTCATCACTGTGTTCTATCCCTTCTTCAGCGAGGAGCGTCGCCAGCAGCGGCAGCGTTCCCGCGAGGCCTCGGCGATCGTTGCCGATGCCCAGCGTTCCTGAGTTCGTCAAGGAGAATCAACGTGTACTTCAAGTCCCTGGATTACCCGGTCATCGTCATCGACGGCGACTACGACTCGCCGCGCATCGGCGGCATCCTGATCCGCGCCCTGGTGGAAGAGCTGCGCAGCAACGACCAGCGCGTGCTGTGCGGCCTGAACCTGGATGATGCGCGTGCCGGTGCCCGCACCTATGTTGCCGCCTCGGCGGTGCTGATCTCGATTGATGGAAGCGAGGAAGTGGATGGCGAATTCCAGCGCCTGACCGCGTTCCTGCGCGAGCAGAGTGCACGTCGCGCCAACCTGCCGGTGTTCCTGTACGGCGAGCGGCGCACGATCGAGAAGGTGCCGAGCAAGCTGCTGAAGTACATCCACGGCTTCATCTTCCTGTTCGAGGACACCAAGAGCTTCATCTCGCGGCAGGTGATGCGCGCGGCCGAAGACTACATGCAGAACCTGCTGCCGCCGTTCTTCAAGGCGTTGATCCACCATGCGGCCGAATCGAACTATTCCTGGCACACCCCGGGCCATGCCGGCGGCGTGGCGTTCACCAAGTCGCCGGTGGGGCGTGCGTTCCACCAGTTCTATGGTGAGAACACCCTGCGCAGTGATCTGTCGATCTCGGTGCCTGAGCTGGGTTCGCTGCTGGACCACACCGGCCCGATCAAGGACGCCGAGAACGAGGCCGCGCGCAATTTCGGTGCCGACCATACCTTCTTCGTCACCAACGGCACGTCCACCGCCAACAAGATCGTCTGGCATGGCACGGTGGCGCGTGGCGATGTGGTGTTCGTCGACCGCAACTGCCACAAGTCGCTGCTGCATTCGTTGATCATGACCGGTGCGGTGCCGGTGTACTTCACCCCCAGCCGCAACGCGCACGGCATCATCGGCCCGATCAGCCTGGACCAGTTCACGCCGGAGGCACTGCAGCAGCGCATCGCTGCCAATCCGCTGGCCAGCCAGGCCTACCAGGCCGGTTCCAAGCCGCGCATCGCGGTGGTCACCAATTCAACGTACGACGGGCTGTGCTACAACGCCGAGAAGATTGCCGAGGAGATCGGCAGCGCGGTCGATTTCCTGCACTTCGACGAAGCCTGGTACGCATATGCGGCGTTCCATCCGTTCTACGAGAACCACTACGGCATGGCCAAGGGCAAGCCGCGCGAACAGGATGCGATCATCTTCACCACCCATTCCACCCACAAGCTGCTGGCTGCGTTCTCGCAGGCGTCGATGATCCATGTGCGCAACTCGGCAAGCCGCGACCTGGACGCCGAGCGCTTCAACGAGGCATTCATGATGCACACCTCGACCAGCCCGCACTACGGGGTGATCGCGGCCTGCGATGTGGCCTCGAAGATGATGGAAGGCGATGCTGGCCGTTCGCTGGTGCAGGAGATGCACGACGAGGCGATCGCCTTCCGTCGCGCGATGCTGCATGTGCGCGATGATCTGGGTCGGGATGACTGGTGGTTCAGCGTATGGCAGCCGACCCAGGTCGAACGCAGCCTGGACAAGGGCGATACGCCGGCGCCGCTGGTGGCCAAGCGTGAGGAATGGTACCTGCAGCCCGATGCGCATTGGCACGGTTTCGAGAACCTGGTCGATGACTATGTGCTGATCGATCCGATCAAGGTGACGTTGCTGACGCCGGGGCTGTCGATGGACGGCAGCATGGGCAAGCTGGGCATTCCAGCGGCAGTGCTGAGCAAGTTCCTGTGGGGACGCGGCATCACCGTGGAGAAGACCAACCTGTACTCGGTGTTGTTCCTGTTCTCGATGGGTATCACCAAGGGCAAATGGAGCACGCTGGTCACCGAACTGATGGCGTTCAAGGAACTGTATGACCGCAACGCGCCGCTCAGCCAGGCACTGCCGTCGCTGGCCGCGGACTATCCGGTGGCCTATGCCGGCTGGGGCCTGCGTGACCTGTGTGACGCGCTGCATGCGTTCAACCAGGAGTTCGCGGTGGCCAAGGTGATGCGCGAGATGTACGTGGACCTGCCGACGCCGGTGATGACCCCGGCCGATGCCTACAACCACCTGGTGAAGGGCGAGATCGAACGGGTCGACATCGAGCAGATCAGTGGCCGCGTGGCGGCGACGATGCTGGTTCCGTATCCGCCGGGCATCCCGACCATCATGCCGGGGGAGCGTTTCGGTGACAGCGATGAACCGATCATCCAGTCGCTGCGCATCGCCCGCGAGCAGAACGCGCGCTTCCCGGGCTTCGAGTCGGATGTGCATGGGCTGATCATCGAGCGCGAGGGCGACGTGACCTCGTACAAGGTGGAGGTACTGAAGGCCTGACCGGCAGGGTCGGCCCTTCGGCGAACGATGGATACCACGCGCGAGCAACGCATCCTCACGTTCTCGATCGGGGTCACCGTCGCGGTGAGTGCGGTCGGCTTCATCGGTGGCCTGCTGGTGGGATCGCAGGCCATCCTGTTCGACGGCGTGTACAGCCTGGTCGATGTTGCGCTGACGCTGGTGTCGTTGTCGGTACTGCGGCTGGTGGCGCGGGAGCACAGCCCGCGCTTCCAGTATGGCTATTGGCACCTGGAACCGATGGTCGAGGCGCTCGGTGGTGTGATCCTGTCGTTGGCCTGCGTGTATGCGCTGGCCAATGCGGTGATCGGCCTGACCACCGGCGGGCATGAAGTGAAGTTCGGCCCGGCGCTGTGGTGGGCCGGGGTGCTGAGTGCCAGCAACCTGGGAATGGCGGTGTTCGTGGCCCGGCGCGCCCGCCGGCTGCGCTCGGCACTGTTGTGGCTGGACGTGCGCGGTTGGCTGCTGGGCGGCCTGATGAGCCTGGCCGTGGTGGTGGCCTTCGTGCTGGCACTGGCCCTGCATGGTGGCCGGTGGCATCACTGGGTGCCGTACCTGGATTCGATCGTACTGGCCTTGATCAGCCTGGCGGTGCTGCCGGTGCCGGCGCGCAGCGCGTGGAAGGCCATGCGCGAGGTGCTGCAGGTGGCGCCGGATGACCTGGACGGGCGCGTGCAGCAGGTGATGCAGGCGTTCGTCGCCGAGCGCGGCTATGCCGGTTTCACCAGCCATGTGGCGAAGATGGGGCGGATGCGCTTCATCGAAATCCATATCCTGACCTCGCCTTCAACCCCGCTGGGCACGGTGGGTGAGGTGGATGCGATGCGTGACGACATTGCGATGCGGTTGGATGCCCGTGGCAGTACGTTCTGGTTGACCATCGATTTCACTGCCGACCCGGCGTGGACCTGAGGCCGCGATCCCGATTGTTGCGTGGGATGGACGGGTCTGTTGCATCGGCCGGATTTGACCTCAACGCAGGTTGAGGTCGCAGACTGCCGGCTCTTCCCCCCAGAGAGCCGTGGCATGAACCTGTTGCACACCCCGGATTTCAGCCATGGCCTGGTGGAGTTGTTCGATCCGCCCGGTCTTTACGATCCCAGTGCCAACGGCTATTCGCACGTTGCGGTGGTGCGGCTGCCGGCACGCGTGATCCATATTGCCGGCCAGGGCGGCGAGGACGACGACGGCAATCTTTCGCCGCGCTTCGAGGAGCAGGTTTCCCAGGCGCTGGACAATCTGCAGACCGCGCTGCGGTCGGCGCATGCCGGCATGGGCGATGTCGCACGGCTGCGGATACTGGTGGTCGACCACGATGAGGACCGCCTGGGAATCATCGCGCGGCAGGTGCGGCGGCGTTGGGAAAACCGGGCCGCACCGACCTGCACCCTGATTCCAGTGCCACGCCTGGCACTGGATGGCATGTTGTTCGAGATCGAAGCCGAAGCCTACACGGCGCAGGGCTGATACGTCTCCGGCGAGCCGCCGGGTGGCTTCCTCGTGGTCGCTGGCGGCGCCGACCTGGAAGCATGCGGTGGCTGCGGGGCGGGCGGCGCGGCCGTGATCGATGCCGTTGCGGAACTGGCATCGGTCGCGGCCGCTGGCGGGTGCGCGCCGGAGGGGGGATCAGCCGATACGGCTGGCGCGCCGCATCTCCAACAGCAGGCGGTGGGCAGGGAACGTACGCAACGTGGGATGCCTGTGCCGGTAGTAGGCATCCCAGTAACTTGCGGCGCGCTGTATGCAGCGTTCAAGGAAGGCGGGGTTGTCGCGGATCAGGGGCACGTAGGCAGCCAGTCCGATCTGCCGGGCCTGCTGGTCGATGGCCAGGGCGATCTCTTCAACATACTCGTTGAGCAGTGTCAGGTGGAACGCCAGGACCCAGGGGGCAGATGCTGTTCCCAGCGCTTCGACGGCGCGCTGCCGCAGATGACCGTCGGCGTGACGGGTGGCAACGCACAGGCAGAGCAGGCGCGCGTCCCCCTGCAGCGAGGACGCCAGCCGCCACAGGCGCGCAGCATCGACGTAGATGCGATACGGAAAGCAAAGTGTTTCCTCACCCAGCAGCAGCTGGTAGTGGTCGTCGCTGGGCGGCGCGCCACCGATGTGGTGCAGGCGTTGCTGCAGATCCAGGGCGATGTCACGCAGGCAGACAGGTACGTCGAGCATCCTCGCAGTATCGCCTGCGCGAAGGGCGCGAGCCAGCAGTTCGCGGCATCGCCCATGCTCCCTTGACCCGCCCGGCTGTGATCGTCAGAGCGTGCGGTACTGGATCTGCGCAGCCAGCACGCGAAGACCTTCGCTGGTGCTGGAGAGGATCCGTTCTTCACCAACGCCCTTCTGTTGCTGCAGGCTGAAGCCTTCTGCGCTGGGCAGGCGTGCGGCAATGTCCTGCATGCGCTGCAGGGCATCGGGGCCATCGCAGTCGAAATGCCCCCAATGGATGCCATGGCGCTGGATGGTCAGGCGGTAGTGCATGGGCGGGTCTCCGGTAGGTCGTGCAGCCAGTGGTGGAACATGGCGGTTGCCGCTGTGGCCAGCGGCCCGCCATAGCGACGTGCCTGGGCGCGCAGATCGGCCGCATCGATGCCGGCCTGCGACAGTTCCAGGGTGTGGCCGATCAGCCAGCGCTCGAACTGGCGCGCATCCAGTTCCGGGTGGCATTGCAGGGCGAGGGCATGGTTGCCGATGGCAAAGGCCTGGTGGCGGCAGGCCGGTGTGCTGGCCAGGCGGCGCGCGCCTGCGGGCAGTTCGAAGGCCTCGCCATGCCAGTGCAGCACGGGAATGCCCTGCAGTGCCAGCAGTGGTGAACGCTGGCCTTCGTCGGTGAGCAGCAGGGGTGCGAAGCCGATTTCCTTGCCGCCGGTAGGGGCGACCTGGGCGCCGAGCGCGCGCGCCATCAGCTGTGCACCCAGGCAGATGCCCAGCGTGGGCCGCTGTTGCTGCAGGCGACGCTGCAGCAGGGCGATGCTGTCGGCGAGGAATGGATAGGCCGGTCCATCGTTGGCGCTGATCGGGCCGCCCAGTACCACCAGCAGGTCTGCTTCTTCCGCGCTGTCCAGGGCATCGATGCCTGCCTGCAGCGTCTGCAGCTGCCAGCCCTGGCCGAGCAGCAGCGGCTGCAGGGTGCCCAGGTCTTCGAAGCTGACGTGCTGCAGGATGACCGCGCGCTTCATGCCGAGGCTCCGCCGGTAGGCCAGTAGAAGCTGTCCGGGGTGGCACGCGCGCCGAAAATCGCCTGGCCGACACGGACCACGGTGGCGCCTTCCTCGATGGCCACTTCGAAGTCGCCGGACATGCCCATCGACAGCTGCGACAGGTCGATGCCGGCCGGTGCTGTCTGCTGCAGCTGATCGCGCAGCTCACGCAGGCGCACGAAGCAGGCGCGCACGCGCTCCACCTCGGGGGTGAACACCGCCAGGGTCATCAGCCCACGCACGCGCAGGCGATCGAACGCCGGGAGCTGCTGTACGAATGCCGCTACGGCCTCTGGTTCCAGGCCGTACTTGCTGGGTTCGGCGGAGGTGTTGACCTGCACGAACACGTCCAGGCTGCGACCTTCCAGCTGCAGGCGCTGCTGCAGCGCCTCGGCCACGCGCGGGCTGTCCAGCGCCTGGAACTCGCTGGCGAAGCGGGCCACGTCACGGGCCTTGTTGGTCTGCAGGTGGCCGATCACCGACCAGTGCACGCCCAGGTCGGCCATGGCCTGGGCCTTGCGCTGCGCTTCCTGCACCTTGTTTTCGCCAAGTTCGTGGCAACCGGCGGCGACGGCCATGCGGATGCGGGCTTCATCGACGGTCTTGCTGACCGGCAGCAGGCGCACGCTGGCCGGGTCGCGGCCGACGCGGGTGCAGGCGTGGGCGATGCGCTGGCGCACCGTGGCCAGGTTGGCGGCAATCTGTTGGATGGACTGGGCAACCGGCCAGTCGGCAGGGGCAAGGGGCATGACGGGGCACCTCCGGTGCGGAAGGCCAGGGTGGGATACACTGGCACAGGACAACGAGAAGTTTGACATAGGACAAAATGAAAATCACCGGGCGCAGTGCCGAAGCGATCTTCGACAGCATCCGCCAGGGCATCGGCGATGGCCGCCTTGCGGCCGGCAGCGTGCTTCCCCCCGTACGTGATCTGGCCGACCAGCTGGGCGTCAACCGCAATACGGTGGCGTCAGCCTACAAGCGGCTGGATGCTGCCGGCCTGGCCAGCACGGCCGGGCGCCGCGGCACGGTGGTGCAGGGCTTGCCGGTATCGATGGCGCGCGAGGGCAGTGCACCGGACCTGGCATTGCACGATCTTGCCGGTGGCAACCCTGATCCGCGCTGCCTGCCACGCCTGCGTTTCAGTCCAGCCGCGCCGCGCCTGTATGGCGTGGCGACGGTCGATCCGCGCATGCAGCGTCTTGCGCGGGCATCGCTGGATGCGGATTGCCCGCAGGGCTACGCATTGGAGCTGACCCACGGCGCGGTCGATGGCATCGAGCGCCTGCTGTCGGCCTGGCTGCTGCCGGGTGACCTGATTGCGGTGGAGGATCCATGCTTCCTGGGCAGTCTCAACGTACTGGGTGCGGCCGGGCATACGCCGCTGCCGGTAAACGTGGATGCACATGGCATACAGGTGGAATCGCTGCGACGGGCACTGGATGCCGGTGCCCGTGCGGTGCTGCTGACCCCACGCGCACACAATCCGACCGGTGCCAGCCTGGATGCCCGGCGGGCGCGTGCGCTGCGGCAGCTGCTGGCGGGCTACCCGCAGGTAGCGGTGTTGATCGACGATCACTACGCGCTGCTATCGCAGCAGGCGTATCACTCGGTGCTGCCGGTGGATGGGCGGCGCTGGGCGCTGCTGCGGTCGTTGTCCAAGGCGCTGGGGCCGGACCTGCGGTTGGCATGGCTGGCCTGTGATACGCAGACCGCCGCGCGGCTGCGCCTGCGATTGGCGGCGGGCACCGGCTGGGTCAGTCATCTGTTGCAGGATGCGGCCAGTTCGGTATTGGAGTCGGCACCGCAACGGGCGAAGGTTGTGGCCGCTGGCGAGTGTTACCAGCAGCGGTTGCAGGGTTTGCAGGCCTTGCTGCAGGCACGCGGGCTGCCGACGCCGGCCTGCATGGAAGGATTGAACCTGTGGCTGCCGCTGCCGGCGGACAGCACGCCGCAGGTGCTGGCACTGGCGGCGCGCGGTTGGCATGTGCGCGGCGGTGAAGTCTTTGCGGTATCCGCGCCGGCGCATGGGCTGCGCATCACATGCGCGGCATTGGGCGGGGTGCAGCAACGGCGGCTGGCCGATGATCTTGCCGTGGTACTGGGGTGATCCGGTACCCGGCTGGCCGGGCAGGCGCGACGCCACAGGTGGGGGATCAGGGCACGGCGGTGGCGCCGGGGCGTACGTAGTAGGACTGGCCGCTGTCGTCGAGGAACACCAGTTCCGGCTTGCCCTGCCAGGACGTCAGCATGGCCCCGGTGTTGTTCTGGTGCTTGACCATCAGCGTGGCGCCACGATCAGGATTGGCAACCACCTTGAACACCTCGGTGGTACCGGTTGCGTCGTCCAGGGTCAGGATGGCTTCGCCACCACGATCACTGGTGCCGTAACCACCACGTTCGGAACCGTCCGGGCCAAGCAGGATCATGCCTGACAGTGCAGTGGCGCGCGGTCCTTGCCGATGGCCCCTGCTGAGTGGATCGGGAACCGGTGCGCCGAGGATCATCCGCGGTTGGCCATTGCCATCGTGGATGATCAGGCCGCGCGCCTCGATGACGCGCTGGGGTGATTGGCTGCGATGCAGGTTCCAGGCAGTCCAGCCGGAAACAAGCAGCGCGAGGATGGCGACCACCAGGGTGGTCAGGGTCAGCACACGGGCCACTGGAGCGTCCTTCCTTGGATGTGCCGACGATAGCGGATGCAACAGGCGATGGGTAGAGCCGACGCCACGCGCTGCGGTATCAGTGGAAATCGCGGCTGTGGCTGCGCAGGCCCTGCAGGAGTTCGTCCAGGCAGTGCATGCGCTGCACGATCACGTGCTGCACGCCATCGACGCGCTCCAGGCGGCCATCGATCTGCATCAGCTGTGTGTCCACCAGCACGTGGTGCTGGCGATCGGCCAGGTGGCGCCAGACCACGGCGTTGACCATCCCGGTTTCGTCTTCGAGGGTGAGGAAGGTGACGCCACTGGCGGTCTGCGGGCGCTGGCGCATGCGCACCAGGCCGGCAATGCGCACGCGGCGACCGTGGCCGTGGCTGGCCAGTTGCACGGCATCAATGCAGCCGCGGCTGCGTAGCTGGGCACGCAGGAACGATAGGGGATGGCGTCCCAGCGTGGTGCCGGTGCTGCGGTAATCGGCCTGCATGTCTTCCCATGCGCTGGGCAAGGGCAGGGCCACGCGCGCTTCGCTGGTGGCGCGTGCGTGATCGAACAGTGGCAGGCGGTTTTCCACGCCGGAGATGTCCCAACGGGCGCGATGGCGATGGCCGCTGAGGCCGCGCAGTGCACCGGCATCGGCCAGCAGGCCCTGCTGGCGACGGTCGAGCGCGGTGCGCTGGCAGAGGTCGCCGACATCATCGAAAGCCCGCCGTGCACGCTCGCGCATGATGACCCTGGCGGCCTGTTCGCTGCAGCCGTCGACCAGGCGCAGGCCGAGCCGGATCGCTGCGGCGCCTTTGCTGAAATCCAGCGTGCAGTCCCAATCACTGTGGCGCACGTCCACCGGCAGCACGCCGATGCCGTGCCGGCGTGCGTCCTGCAGCAGCTGGTCTGGGCTGTAGAAACCCAGGGGCTGGCTGTTGATCAGGCTGGCAGCGAATGCGGCCGGGTGATGGCACTTCAGCCAGCAGCTGGCATAGGTGAGCAGGGCGAAGCTGGCCGCGTGGCTTTCCGGAAAACCGTAATCGCCGAAGCCCTTGATCTGCTCGAACAGGTGCTCGCCGTATTCAAGGCTGAAACCATTTTTCAGCATGCCCGCCAGCAGCTTCTCGCGGTGCGGTTCCAGCCCGCCGCGGCGTTTCCACGCCGCCATCGAGCGGCGCAGCGCGTCGGCTTCGCCGGCGGTGTAGTCGGCCGCATCCACCGCCAGCTGCATCACCTGCTCCTGGAACAAGGGTACGCCCAGGGTGCGCGCGAACACGCGTTCCAGTCGCGCTGGATAAAGCGGGTTGTCCGGATCGTTCAACGCGTCCGGGCCCTGTTCGCGCAGGATCCGTCGGCGTTCCAGGTAGGGGTGCACCATGTCGCCCTGGATCGGGCCGGGGCGCACGATCGCCACTTCGATCACCAGATCGTAGAAGGTGCGCGGCTGCATGCGTGGCAGCATCGCCATCTGTGCGCGCGACTCGATCTGGAACACGCCGATGGTATCAGCGGCGCAGATCATGTCGTAGGTCTTGGCATCCTTGGGCGGGATCGCATCCATTCGACCACTGTGCATGCCGTGCTGCTGCAGCATCGCCAGGCATTTGCGGATGGCGGTGAGCATGCCCAGCGCCAGGCAGTCGACCTTCATCAGGCCAGTGGCATCCAGGTCGTCCTTGTCCCATTGGATGACGGTGCGGTCAGCCATCGCCGCGTTCTCTACGGGGACCAGGGTTGACAGGGGGTGCTCGGAAATCACGAAACCGCCCGGATGCTGTGACAGGTGTCTCGGGAAGTCGATCAGCTCGGCGGTCAGTGCCAGCAACCGTCGCATCAGCGGGGTTTCCGGATCGAAGCCACGCTCGCGCAGGGTCTCCGGCAGCGGCACGTGGCCGCCCCAGTGGTCCATCGCCGCGCCCAGTTCGTTGACCTGGTCCATCGGCAGGCCCAGCGCACGGGCGACATCGCGGATCGCGCTGCGGCCACGGTAGCTGATCGCTACCGCAGTCAATGCAGCACGTTCGCGGCCATAGCGTTTGAACACATACTGCAGCACTTCCTCGCGGCGCTCGTGCTCGAAATCGATGTCGATATCCGGTGGTTCGTCGCGCTCGGCGGAAATGAAACGCTCGAACAGCAGGTTGCTGCGTGCCGGATCGATCTCGGTCACGCCCAGCACGAAGCACACCACCGAGTTGGCCGCCGAGCCACGCCCCTGGCAGAGGATGTCCTGGCTGCGGGCGAAGGCTACGATGTCCTGCACGGTGAGGAAGTAGGAGGCGTAGTTCTTCTGCTTGATCAACGCCAGTTCGTGCTCGATCTGTTGGCGCTGTGCCTCCTGGATGCCCTTCGGCCAGCGCCAGGGGATCTTTTCTTCGACCAGCTCGCGCAGCCAGCTGTCCGGGTCATGGCCTTCCGGCACCAGCTCGCGCGGGTAGGTGTACTGCAGCTGGTCCAGGGTGAAATGGCAGCGCTCGGCGATGCGCAGGGTCTCGGCCAGCAGCTCGGACGGGTACAGTTGGGCCAGCGCGGTGCGCGGGCGCAGGTGGCGCTCGCCGTTGGGGAACAGGCGCCAGCCGGCTTCGGCCACGCTGCAGCGGTGGCGGATCGCGGTCAGCGTGTCCTGCAGGGCGCGGCGGCGGCGCACGTGCATGTGCACATCGCCACTGGCGACCAGTGGCAGCTGGTGACGCTGACCGAAATCCTGCAGCTGCTGCAGGCGGCGCGCGTCGTCGTGTTCATGGTGCAGCTCCACCGCCAGCCACAGGCGATCATTGAAACCGTCACGCAGCAGTTGCAGGTCGGTGGCGGCCGGTTGCCGGTCCAGCCACAGGCATAGCAGGCCGCTGGGCAATCCATGCAGATCCTCGCGCAGGCAGCGGTATTCGCCCTTGGCCGCGCGTCGGCGGCAGATGGTGATCAGCTGGCACAGGCCGGTATAGGCGGCCTGGTCGGTACACAGCAGGGCCAGCTTGGGCCCGTCCTCGACCTGGAATTCGGCACCGATGATCAGCGCCACACCGTGTGTTTTCGCCGCCTGCCACGCACGCACGATACCGGCCAGCGAGCATTCATCGGTGATCGCCAGTGCGCGGTAGCCCTGGCCGGCGGCGCGTGCGAACAGATCATCGGCGATGGAGGCGCCGCGCTGGAAACTGAAGGCCGACAGGCAATGCAGTTCGGCGTAGTCGGGCAGTGGGTTGGTGTGCATGGCGGTTCAGCCGAACCAGCCATGCAGCATCCAGGGCGCATGTGGATCGTTGCGTGCACGGAACGCCCAGCCACGCTGGCCCTGCGCGGTTTCCACCACGTAGTAGTCGCGGCGCGCATCGCCCTGGTCCCACCACCCCGATTCGATCCGTTCCGGCCCGGCAACGATGCGCAGGCGCGGATCGCGCAGGGGTTGCGGTGCATCCAGCAGCCAGCCCGGACGCAATGGCCAGTAGGCCGGTGGCTTCGCCGGAGGCTGGTTGCCGCTGGCACGCTCGGGACGATGGTCGGCCTGTACGGCCAGCGGCTGCACGGCATCATCGCCGAGGCGTGCGCGCAGGCGCTCGCGCAGCTGTGTCCACGGCATGGCCTGTGCCGGGCGGGTGTCGAACAGGTCACGCGCGGCGGGTACGAACGGTGGCAGCTGCTCGGCCTGCAGGCGCAGCGCACGGCTGCCGGCGGGCAGGGCGAAGGCTTCCATGCGGTTGCGTGCGATCTCGAACAGCAGTGCCGCATCGCGTTCGGCGGCGAGCAGGCCGATGGTCAGCACGCTGGCCGGCAGCAGGTCGTGTTCGAAATGCAGCTCGAAACGCTGCACGCCGCCATCGCGCGAACACAGGAACGCCGCCAGATCCAGCAGCAGGCGCCGCAGCGGAAACAGCAGGGCCTGGCTGGATTCGATCTCGTACTCGAATTCGATGCGGGCATCGAAGCGGTCCGGCGGCTGGTAATAATGCAGCGGCGTGCTGGACAGGCCGCGCACCGCATCCAGTTGCTGCAACACCTCCGGCGCGAAGCGGCGGGCCAGGCTGTCGCGGGGCAGGTTGAACGCCGCGCCAAGCGTGCGCAGGCCGGAACGGGCGAGCACGGTGACCGCATCGGCGGGCAGCCCGCTGCGTGCCAGTGGCAGCGGCGCCAATGCGTTGGCCAGGTGCTGCGCATCGATGCTGATGCCATCGTGCACATTGGCCAGTACACGCGCGGCGTGTGGATTGGGCGCGGCCACCAGCCGATGGCGGAAACCCAGTTCGTGCAGGCCGCTGCGCAGGCGCTGTTCGATCTGCAGCCAGTCGCCGAACAAGGCGCGGCTGGCGCCGATTTCCAGCACCAGCGCATGCGGGAAATCGAGACTGACCTGCGAGCTGGTGGCATACAGCCAGCTGGCCAGCAGTTGCCGGGTGTGCTGTTCAGCGGTGGGGTCGTAATCGTGCAGATGCAGATCCTTGACCAGCACCTGCGCGGCCGACAGCAGCATGCCCGGGCGCAGTCCGGCTGCCCGCGCGGCCGGACTGACCGCACGCAGCACGCGACGCTGCGCCGGCCCCTGCAGCAGTGCCAGCGGCCGCTGCGGGTCCGGTTGCAGGCGCAGCACGCTGTCCAGCGCCAACTGCGGCAACAACAGGCAGGCCCAGTGCATGGCGCGGCCTCAGTGGGCGATGGCCAGCGGCAACGGCTGCGCTGGCGGCAGCCCGCCGCGGCATTTCAGCACGCGCACCTGGCCGTGCTCGAGCTGCAGGCGCAGGCTGGCCGGGGAAGGGTTGCGCGCCGCGCGTGCCTCGCGGAACACGAAGCCCAGGCACTGGCCGCTGTCGGCGGCGACCTGCAGGCGGCGCAGGGCGCGATCATCGGCATGTTGTGGCCAGCACAGCACCGCCGCGCAGGCGGCAGAACGCAGGCATTGTTCGGCGGCCCACAGCGCCTGTCTGGGCGCGGCGTGGATGACCTGCAGCTGGGCCAGATCGAGCCCTGCGGCGGCCCAGGCCGGGGCATGCGGGCGATACGGTGGGGCGATCAACACGATCGGGCGATCGCGCTGGCTCAGCTTGGCCAGCGCCGGCCAAACCAGTGCCAGTTCACCCACCCCGGGCGCGCCCTGCAGCACCTCGCACAGCCCGCTGGCCGGCCAGCCGCCGCCGGGCAGGCGTGCATCCAGCGCCGGGTGGCCGCTGGCCAGGTGGTCGCTGGCCTGCCCCTGGCGGGCCGGGCCGCGCCAGAGCTGGCGGCCATCCAGCAAGCGGTCGAGGGCAATGACAGCACCCATCAGCCGGTCCTCCAGGAGAGGCGCCGGGCGGGCTGGAAACGGCAGGAACGGGCGGAAACGGCGGGCATGGAGCGAGTATCGACAGGCCGGTATCAGGGGCTGAGACCGGACATGCTACTCGCCGCATGAGTAAAATTACTAATGAAATCGGCGGATCAGGTTTCAGGTTGCTGAAGGGGGAAGGCATCCACGCATGGCGTGGATCTACCGGGGTTATCTCCAGTAGATCCACGCCATGCGTGGATGCGGGCAAGAGCGGTGCCGACCGTGGGCGGCACCCCCAGCACGGGCGTTCCCGGTTACGGGCGGACCGGCAACGCGACCGGGCGCAGCGGCGCGGCATCGCCGCCGCGGATCTTCAAGGGGCCGCCGATGAAGGCGAACTCGTAGACCTTGTCGCGGGCCAGTTCGTCCAGCGCCACCAGTTCG
Organism: Stenotrophomonas sp. STEN046; assembly: GCF_056759755.1. NCBI lineage: Bacteria > Pseudomonadati > Pseudomonadota > Gammaproteobacteria > Lysobacterales > Lysobacteraceae > Stenotrophomonas > Stenotrophomonas sp. STEN046. Next base: position 37,048 of record NZ_JBRRDR010000029.1, on the reverse strand, counting down.
ATGATCGGCGCGCCCTGCTGGGCCAGCAGGTAGGTGTGCAGCGGCACGTAGTCGTCGGACACCTCCGAGGGGAAGGTCTCGAAGCTGAGGTTGTCGGCGCCGACGATCATCGCGCCGCTGTCCTCGACCAGGAAGCGCGCCGCGTCCAGACCCATGCCCGGCGGGTTGGCCATGTACGCCTTGGGTTGTTCGAACAGGCGCATGCGGCCGGTGCGGATCAGCACGATGTCACCCTGCTGCAGCTTCACCTGCTGGCGTGCCAGCGCATCCTTCAGGTCCTGGCGGGTGACGCGGTAACTGTCCGGCAGCATGTCCATGCCCTTGGCGCCGGCCACGTCGATCAGCACGCCGCGCGCGATCAGCGGCGGGAATTTCTCGATGCCGGTGACGTTCCAGCCACGGTCGCCGAGGTGCTTGTCGGCCTCGAAGCCGTTCCAGATCTTTCCGTGGATGCCGAAGTGGTTCAGCGCATCGATATGGGTACCGGTGTGGCTGTACATCGAGAACGCGGTGCCGGTGTAGCTGCGGGTGAGGTTCATGGTCTCGCCCACGCCCATCGGGTCGTCCATCACCGTGCCGCGCGGGGTGTGGGTCATCCAGAACTGGTAGTGCGGGTCGCCGGCGTCCTGCCAGCTGGGCATGCCGACGTAGTACTCGGTGGCCAGGTCATAGGCCTTGCCGCCACTGACCCGCGACAGGATCGCTGCGCGCGAGGCTTCGGTGATCAGGTTGAGGCGGCCGATCTCGTCCTTCGGCCCCCAGGGGCTGGTGCCGACCTGCTGGCCGGAGGGGACGCGTTCGTGCGCGGACACGGTGGTGGAAATGGCGGTGCCGGCCAGCAGCAGGGCCAGCGCAGTGGCCAGGGTACGTGGGGTCATGGGGAATCTCCTTGCAGGGTGGGGGTACGGCTCAGGCTGCGACCAGGGATGCCAGCACCTGGCGCAGTTGCGGCAGCGGCAGGGTCTGCAGGCGCAGGCCGTTGCCGCCGATCACGGTGGGAATGGAACGGATGCCAAGGGCCGCGGCTTCGGCACGATCGGCCTGCACGCGCTGGCGGACGTCGTCGCTGCGCATGTGGTCAGCGAAGGCCCCGCGTGGATGGCCCAGCGCCTGGGCGATATCGAGCAGCACTTCGGGATCGCCGATGTTGCGGTGCTGGTGCAGGTGCGCCCATTGCACGGCGTCGAACATCGCGCCATGGGCATCATTGCCGCCGAGCACGCCGGCGGCCTGGCAGGCCAGTGCGCCGAGCCAGCCGGAGGGATATTCGAAGTCCTGTGCACGCATGCCTTCGATATCGATGCGCGCGCTGTCTTCATGCGCAGCGCAGTCGGTCCAGTGGCGCAGGATGATGGCCTTGGCGCGCTCCATCGAGCCGAACACCTCGACCATCTGCGCGCGCGAGTCCTGCAGCACGAAGCTGCGATGGCGCACCTGGATGCCGAGTTCGGCCGAGACCTGCTGCAGGCGCGGGGCCAGCACGAAGCACCAGCCGCAGACCACGTCGTGGAAGAAATCGACCACCGGCGCTGCGGTGGCGGGTAAGGAAACGGAAGACATCTGCCTGCCATCGGTGAGAGGGGAGGCGGCAGAGTAGGCAGCGCGGCGCGTCTGAAACAGCACGCCGCGGGCAGCTCAGTTTTCGCTGGCGGTTACGAATCCAGGCCGGCGCAGCCGGGCAGCTCGGCGTGCAGGAAATCGATGAAGGCGCGCACCTTGGGCTGCAGGTGGCGCGAGGTGGGATAGACCGCATGCACGAAACGCGGCGGGTAGCGGTGATCGGGCAGCACCTGCTGCAGGGCACCGCTGGCCAGCGCCGGAGCGGCCAGGAACGAGGGCAGGGCGCCGATGCCCATGCTGGCCACCAGCAGGTCGCGCAGCAGCAGGCTGTTGTTGACGGTGACGCGTGCCGGCAGGGTGATCGTCACCTGCCCATCGGGGCCGAGCAGCGGCCAGCTGCCGGGCGAGTCGGACAGGCTGTAGGCCAGCACGCTGTGCGCCTGCAGTTCGTCCACCGCCTGCGGCGCCGGGTGCTGCTGCAGATAGGACGGGGCCGCACACAGCACCTGCTGCAGCGACGCCAGCCGGCGCGCGACCAGCCGCGAATCATCCAGTTCGGCACGCAGCCGCAGCGATACATCGAAGCCTTCGCCGACCGCATCGAGCAGGCGGTCTTCCATCACCAGGTCCAGCGACAGCTGCGGGTGCTGCTGCAGGAAACGTGGCAGCAGCGGTGACAGCGTGCTCAGTGCGAACGATTGCGGCGCGTTGACGCGCAGGCGCCCGGCGACATCACCACGCTGTTCGGCGATGCCACGTTCCAGTGCCTCCAGTTCGTCGAGCAGGCGGCAGCATTCGCGGTAATAGGCATGGCCGGTTTCGGTCAGGCTCATGCGCCGCGTGGTCCGCTGCAGCAGCACCACGCCCAGGTGCGTTTCCAGCGTGCGCAGCTGCTTGCTCAGCCCGGCCGGCGACATGCCCAGGTCTTCGGCAGCGCGGGCCAGCCCGCCGCGTTCGACGATGCGGCGGAAGGCGCGCATCAGGTTGAAGGAATCCATGCCGGTCTCGGGCGCGATCAGGTCGCCATTGTAGATCCACGCCATGCGTGGATGCGGGAAACGCGGTGCCGTCCACGATGGTCATCCACCAGGGGCGCACCGGGTTGCGCCGTTTGTTCAAGCCGGCCACCCGCATGCCGCGCCAGCATGCAGGCCCCTCATTTTCCGGGTTGTCCATGAAGCGCTGGATCCTGCGCCTGTATGCGCCGCTGTTCCTGTCTGGTTTCCTTGCCATTGCCATCGTATGGGTCGGTCATCAACGCGGTGATCCGCTGTGGCTGCTGGCTTTGCTCGCGGTTGCCATTGCGGTCTCGTTCGCTGCCGAACGTGCCTGGCCGTACGACTCGGCGTTCAACCACGACCAGGGCGACAGCCTGCGTGACACCCTGCATGCGCTGGTCAACGAAAGCCTGAACCTGCTGTCGATCGCCGCGGTGCCGCTGCTGGCGGCGATCATTCCGTGGCAGCTGTGGCCGCTGCAGTGGCCGTTCGTGCTGCAGGTGCTGCTGGCCATCGTCTGCGCCGACCTTGGCATCACCCTGGTGCACTACGCCAGCCATCGCATCGGCTGGCTGTGGCGGTTGCATGCGGTGCATCACAGCGTCACCCGGATGTATGGCTTCAACGGATTGATGAAGCACCCGCTGCACCAGGCGGCCGAGGCGCTGGGGGGCGTGCTGCCGCTGCTGCTGCTGGGCCTGCCGATGTCGGTGGCCGCAGTGCTGGCGTTCGCCATTGCCATCCAGCTGCTGCTGCAGCATTCCAATGTGGACATGCGCCCTGGCGTACTGGGCCGGGTAATGGCATGGGCGCCGCTGCATCGCTTCCACCATATGCGCTACGGCACGGCCGGCGATGTCAATTTCGGTTTGTTCCTTACCGTGTGGGACCACCTGCTGGGAACTGCGTTCGATGCGCCGGGCTATCGCCTGGGCCGGCGTGACCTGGGCATCGGCAGCCAGCCCGATTACCCGCGCGGCTATGCCGGGCAGTTGTCGGCACCGTTCCGTGAGCTGCCACATGGCGATGTGCCGGAATTGCCGGAGGCGCTGCGCCGACGCTGAGGGCATGCGTCAGGCCGGGCGCAGTTGCAGTCCCTGCAGCTGCGCCGCGCCGATGCCGAACATGCGGCGCAGGCTGCGCGACAGATGTGCCAGGTCGGCAAAGCCGGCCGCATGTGCACTGTCGGTCAAACTGTGGCCTGCCAGATGCTGCGACAGGGCCACGCGCAGCCGTTGCCACAGCACCCAGCCGCGCAGGGTCACCGCCATGTCGGCCTGGAAGCGCCGATGCAGCTGGCTGGTCGACAGGTGTGCGGCGTTGGCAATGTCGGCAGCCGGGACCGGGCCGGGCAGGTGGTGGCTGATGCGCGCGATGGCCGCCTGCAGGCGGCGGTCCAGCGGCTGCGGTGTGCTGAGCATGGGCAGCCAGCCCAGCAGCCCGGCCGGCGTGACCGGCAGCGCATCCAGATGCTGTTGGATCTGCTCGATGTCGGCATGCCCAGGCTCAAGAAATACCGTGCAGCCTTGTTCTGGTGCCGATACGATCGCGTGCGACTGGAAGGAGGGGAGCCACATGCGTTGCCCCTGCTGCAGCACGCCATCGACCTCGACCTGCCACGGTGCGCCCCCGCTCAACAGCAGCTGGTGCGCGTAATGCGCGTGCGTGTGGCTGTCACCAGCGTGACCGTGCAGCACGGCCACGTGCGCATCCAGCAGCAGCGTGCCATTCCAGGGGAGAGCGGGGGCCATGCAGGCATTGTAGATCCACGCCGTGCGTGGATGCAGATGCCGGGTGAATTCAAGCGAGAACATCCACGCACGGCGTGGATCTACCTGCCGTGTGGGTCCGGGCGGTGATGCACATACTCCACGACCGTGCCATCAGGATGCACCGCATTGAATGCCGCGCCGGTCGGTACGACCTGCAACGGGAAAATGATCTCGGCCCCGGCGGCTACCAACCTGTCGTGATAAGGCCGGACATCGTCGACCAGCAGCGTGCCGGTGGTCGAGGTGAATGGTGCCAGCGCGTCATCGCAGCCTTCGATCAGCAGGAATGCACCGACCATCGCCAGGCGCAGGCCCGCGTCGGGAAACGGAAAGCCCGCATCGGCCACCACGCCCTGCAGCTGTTCGTAGAAGGCGACGCTGCGCTCCAGTTCGCCGGGGGCGACAAAGACCCGGATCAGGACGCGCGGGCTGCGCTGGCTGGAGGTATCACAGCGGTCGCGCCAGAGATGATCGAAGTCGCGGTGTACGGTCATGGGCGGGGGTCGTGGCCGGGGGCATCCCATTATCGGCAGCGCCGGGCAGGCCGTTGATGACCGCCGGTGATGGCCTGATAACCGCAGCGCAGGTCACTCCTGTGACTTAGGTCCTGTTGACAGCAACGAACGCCCTCGCACAATCTTCACATGTTGGGTCGCCCTGCGCGGCCCGGACAGGCCGGTTGTCACGCATGGGAGGAGGGTCCCACGCGCAGACCGGCCCGTCCTTCGGCCTGCATGGCGTTGCCTGTCAACCCCTGCGCGGCATGACGCTGCACCCTTCGGCGGCACTTTCCCTGGACCGATTGCCTTGGCAACGGAATTACGCCCGCCGATGAAAACGTTTACAAAGCCGCTTGCCCTGTCCCTGGCGCTGTCTGCCGCACTGGCCGCCCCGGCCTGGGCCGACTCTGCCGCCTTCACCGTATTGACCCTGGAACAAGCGCCTGCCGCAGACGCAATGCGGGCCCTGGCCGCCCAGTTGAAGACCCTGCAGGTGGACGCGGTCAGCGTGCGCCAGGTGCAGCGTGGCATCGGCCAGGTCGATCCGCTGCAGCTGCTGGCCGATGGGCTGGGCTATGAGTACCGCTTCATTTCCACCGGCAAGGATGACGGCCAGACCCAGCACGGGCAGGCGGTACTGACCCGGCTGCCGATCGCGGCCGAATCCGGTCCGGACCAGCCGGGCCTGAACTACCTGCGCCTGGATGACGGTCGCCATGCCGTGGCTGTCTACACCGACGCCGGTGCCGGTGCCTCGCAGCTGCCGGCCCTGGTGTCGCGTTCGCGACTGGGCGCGCCGGCGGTGCTGCTTGGTGCGGTGGCCGGTGAGTCGGCCAAGGCCGCCGGCTTCGACCCGGCACGCGTTGCCCTGGAGGCCGATGCCAGCTACTTCAGCGATGGTTTCCAGGCGGCCAGCAGCGCGCCCTTCAAGGTGGAAGGCAGCAGCCTGCGGGCAACCCTGCTTACCCTGGCCTATGCCGCCGACAAGGGCGGTGAACGGCCATGGATGGACACCACGCTCACCGCCGACGCGCGCGCTGCGCTGCTGCTGAAGGCGATGACCGAAGACGAGAAGTTCCAGATGCTGCACAGCTACTTCGGGCTGGGCAAGGATGGCGGCAAGCTGCCGGAAGGTGCGGTGGGTTCGGCCGGCTTCGTGCCCGAAGTAGCGCGCCTGGGCATTCCGTCGCAGCAGTCGGCCGATGCCGGCGTCGGCGTGACCAATCCGGGTGGCATCCGCCCGGGTGATTTCGCCACGGCCATGCCGTCGGGCCCGTCCACCGCCTCCACCTGGAACCGTGCGGTCGCCTTTGCCGGCGGCGCGACCATGGGCCGCGAAGCGTGGCAGCAGCGCTTCAACATCCTGCTGTCCGGCAGCGTCAACCTGCAGCGTGACCCGCGCAACGGCCGCAACTTCGAATATGCCGGTGAAGACCCGCTGCTGGCCGGTTCGATGGTCGGCGCGCTGATCCAGGGCGTGCAGAGCCAGCACGTGATCTCGTCGATGAAGCATTTCGCGCTGAACGACATGGAAACCCGGCGCAACTTCCACGACGTGCGCATCGGCGAACAGGCCATGCACGAGTCGGACCTGCTGGCCTTCGAGATCGCCCTGGCAGCCGGGCGACCGGGCGTGGCGATGTGCTCGTACAACAAGATCAACGGCACCTACGGCTGCGAGAACGGCTACCTGATGAACCAGGTGCTGAAGCAGGAATGGAAGTTCCCCGGATTCGTGATGTCCGACTGGGGCGGCGTGCACAGCGGTTCGAAGGCGGCGCTGGCCGGCCTGGACCAGCAGTCGGCCGGTGAAGTATTCGACGCGGCCGTGTTCTTCGACGAACCGCTGCGCCTGGCCGTGCACGGTGGCGTGGTGCCGATGGAGCGCCTGAACGACATGGTGGCGCGTATCCTGCGCACCATGTTCCTGCACGGCAACTTCGACAACCCGCCGCAGCACCAGAAGGTGGATGCCGAGGCCGGCTTCGCCGTCGCCCAGCGCACGGTGGAAGAAGGCAGCGTGCTGCTGCGCAATGAAGGCAACCTGCTGCCGCTGGCCGACAGCGTGAAGCGCATCGTCATCATCGGTGGCCACGCCGACAAGGGCGTGATCGGTGGTGGTGGTTCATCGATGGTGGGCGTGACCGCCAAGGGCACCAACGCGGTGCCGGGCGTGCTGCCGACCACCTGGCCGGGCCCGGTGATCTTCCACCCGTCCTCGCCGCTGGAATCGCTGCGTGCAGCGCGTCCGGATGCGACCATCGAATATGTGGACGGCACCAACGCCGCCGCTGCGGCCAAGGCTGCAGCGCAGGCGGATGTGGCCATCGTGTTCGCCACCCAGTGGGCGGCCGAGTCGGTGGACCTGCCGGACATGCAGTTGCCCGACAGGCAGGACGCACTGATCTCGGCGGTGGCCAAGGCCAACCCGAAGACCGTGCTGGTACTGGAAACCAACGGCCCGGTGCGCACGCCGTGGCTGGCGCAGGTGCCGGCGATGCTGCAGGCCTGGTACCCGGGCATCCGCGGTGGCGAAGGCATTGCCGCATTGCTGACCGGCCAGGCCAACCCGTCCGGGCGCCTGCCGGTGACCTGGGTGGTGGACGAATCGCAGTTGCCGCGCCCGCACATCGACGGCCTCGGCTTCAAGCCGGCCAAGCCGTTCGGTGATGTGTTCGATTTCGATATCGAAGGTGCCAACGTCGGCTACAAGTGGATGGCGGCCAAGGGCCTGACCCCGACCTTCGCCTTCGGTCACGGCCTGTCCTACACCTCGTTCGCCTATGAAAACCTGAAGGTGAGCGTGGAAGGTTCGCGCCTGGTCGCCAGCGTCGACATCCGCAACACCGGCAAGCGTGCCGGTGCCGATGTGGCCCAGCTGTACCTGAAGCTGCCGGCCGGCAGCACCACGCCGATCCGCCTGATCGGCTACGACAAGGTGCAGCTGCAGCCGGGCGAACAGCGCCGCATCCGCATCGAGGCCGAGCCGAAGACGCTGGCCCACTACGATGCGCAGGCGCGGCAGTGGAAGATCGATGGCGGCACCTACCAGGTGCAGCTGTCGCGCAATGCCGCCGAACCGCTGCAGAGCGTGGATGTGCAGCTGGTGGAGCAGGTGCTGCGCTGATACGGCGCGAGACTTATGGTTGAAGACACGGCCCCGCAAGGGGCCGTGTCTGTTTGCGGGCTGCCGCTGCGCTCGCCGGGCATGGCCCGGCGCTACCACGGCATCGCAAGTAGCGCCGGGCCGTGCCCGGCGAGCGCCGTCATCAGCCGGGCGTGCCGGTGAACCATCCGCGCAGGAAGTCGATCAGCTGCCGCACCTTCTGCGATGCCTGCGTGCTGTGCGGGTAGACCGCATACACGCTTTGTTCGGGGAATCGATGCAGGCGCAGCACGGGCCGCAGACGCCCCTGGGCCAGGTCGTCTTCGATCAGCCATTGCGGCAGCACGGTCACCCCGGCGCCCGCTACGGCAAACGCGCGCAGGCTGCTGGCGCCATCCACCCGCACCACGGCGTTGCCGGGGTTGGTGGCAAACAGCGCATCGCTGCCATCTGGGGCGATCACCGGCACATCGGCCAGGCGCGGATAGCCAAGACGGGGCAGGGTACCAAGTTGCGCCGGGTCATCCGCGGCCGCTGCAGATGCCAGGCGTGCCAGCAGTACCGGCGCGGCGACTGCGCACAGTGGGTGGCGTTCCAGTTCGGTGGCGTGCAGTTGCGAGTCGGGCAGGCGACCAAGGCGGATGGCCAGATCGAAGCGTTCGGGAATCAGGTCGGCCGGTGCCGGTGAGGTCGACAGGTGCAGCTGCAGGGCCGGATGCCGCGCACGGAACGCCTCCAACGCCGGAATCAAGCGTAGCTGGGCGTATTCCGGCGTAGTGGTCAGGCGCAGCACACCCTGCAGCTGGTGCTGGTCGCGGCGCGCGGCATCGATCGCCGCCTGCGCGGCATCCAGTGCCTGCACGCAGTGTTGGAGAAACTGCTCGCCGGCTTCGGTCAATGCCAGGTGGCGGGTACTGCGCAGCAGCAGGGTCACGCCCAGCTCCTGCTCCAGCCGCTTCAGGTTGAAGCTGACCACCGCGCGGCTCAGACCCAGGCGATCGGCGGCGGCGGTCAGGCTGCCGGCCTCGACCACGGCGCGGAAGATATCGAAGCGATCGAGGCTGACCATGATGATCCATTGTCAAAAAATATTTGACAGTGTTGCAGCTGCTGCCGTGTTTTTCCAACAAGGTATCGCCGTCATGCTGCCCGCTTCCCTGCTGGAGCGCCGCCGATGCCGTCCCCCCGCCTGCGCCATGAGGCGATCTTCCTGCTGGTGTTCGCACTGGATCTGGTCAACATGTTCATCGCCATCGTGGCCTATCCGGCGCTGGCGGCCGAACTGCACGCCGATGTCGGCACGCTGGCCGGGGTAGGCACCGCCTACATGCTGGGCCTGAGCGTGGTGATTCCGCTGGCACCGTGGCTGGCCGCGCGCTGTGGTGAACGCCGCCTGCTGCTGGTGGCGCTGTTACTGTTCGCCACCGCGGCTGGCCTGGCCGGTGCAGCGTCCAGCATCGGCTGGCTGCTGGGCTGGCGCCTGCTGCAGGGCCTGGCCGGCGGCCTGTTGATTCCGGTGGCACAGGCGGCAGCCTATCGGCAGTGCACACCTGACCAGCGCGGTGCCTTGACCCGCCGCATCCTGCTGGTGGCACTGCTGGTGCCGGCACTGGCGCCAGCGTTGGGTGGGCTGCTGGTGCAGTGGTTGTCCTGGCGCGGTGTGCTCTGGGCCAGCCTGCCGCTGGCGATAGTGGCGATCGGGCTGGTGCTGGCGTGGATGCCGGCCGATGGCGCGCGCAGCGCACCGCGTCTGCAAGCCTATGCACTGTCCACCGCGATGCTGGCACTGGGGGCGCTGCTGCTGGCGCTGACCTGGCTGGGCGAACCGGGTCATCGGGCCGCCGGTGCCGCATTGCTGTTGATCGCATTGCTTTTGGCGGCGGCCCACCTGCGGCATGCACGGCGACAGGCGCACCCCCTGTTGCGTTGGTCGCTGCTGTCCCATCGCGGCCTGCGCATGGCCATGCTGGTGTACCTGGCGGTGCCTGGCGTGTTCATTGGCAGCCAGCTGGTCAGTACTCTGCAGTTGCACCAAGCCGGTTACAGCGCGGCACGCATCGGCGCGCTGATGCTGCCGTGGGCGCTGGCCTCGGCCATTGCAATCATGGCCAGCAAGCGCTTGCTGGCCCGCGTTGGCCCGGCCCCGGTCCTGCGCGGGGGCATGCTTCTGCAGGCCAGCGGCCTGCTGTTGATGGGGCTGTTGCCGCAACCGCACTTCGCCTTGGCCGGGCTGCTGTTCGCGCTGATGGGGGCCGGTGGCAGCCTGTGCAGCAGCACGGCGCAGACGCTGGCCTTCCACGGGGTCGAGGGCGAGGCCCTGGGCGATGCCAGTGCTCTCTGGAACCTCAATCGCCAACTCAGTTTCTGCCTGGGTACCGCGGCCATCGCGCTGCTGCTGGCGCTGGCCATGCAGTGGCTGCCGGACCGCGCCACCGGCGTGGCGCTGGGCCTGGCCGCTGTACTTACCCTGCTGCCGATGGCGTTGCTGCGGCGGCCGCAGATGCTCACCCTTTCGCAACAGGAGAACACCTGATGGATACCACCGCAGAACACGAAGTCCACCATCTGCACGACAAGCTGCAGGCCTGGTTCCGGGCCGATGTCGGTGCCGATGCACTGGACGATCTGATGGCGCATTTCTGCGCGGATTTCAGCATGGTCGGCATCTCCGGCCGCAGGCTGGACCGTGCGGCAGTGCAGGCGTTGTTCGCCGCTGGTCACGGTGCGCGACCGGGGCTGCAGATCTCCATCGAGGCCGTGCAGGCGATGGACGCGCCGTTGCCGCTGGCGGTGCTGCGCTATCGCGAAGGACATGCGGTGGGTGCGGGGGATACCGCGTGGCGCGAGTCGCTGGCGGTGCTGCGGCAGGAGGGAGGGCGCTGGCGCTGGTTGGCGCTGCACGAGGTGGTCGCGGGGTGATGGATCCGCCGGGCCACGCCCGGCGAGCGCAGCGGCAGCAGACCGCACATGTGCCATCAGTCCTGCCCGTATCCACCGCAGAATGCAAAGCCCGCCCACACTTCACGGCACAGGGCAGGAGTAGGCTTGGGTCTTTCCTGTCGGGAGGGATTGTCCATGCGTGTGCGTGCCGTAGCCGTTGCCATCGCCCTGAGCCTGTCCAGCGCCGTGCTGGCCGCCGATACCCCGCCGATGACCCCGGACGTCAGCGGCAAACCCTTCGTCGCCCCCGATGTCGGCCGCGACTACGACAAGCGCGTGGTGATGGTGCCGATGCGCGATGGCACCAAGCTGTACACGGTGATCGTGGTGCCGAAGGGCGCGCACAACGCGCCGATCCTGCTGACCCGTACGCCCTACGATGCCGCAGGCCGTGCCAGCCGCAGTGATTCGCCGCGCATGCGCGACACGCTGCCGCAGGGCGATGAGGTGTTCGTCGACGGCGGCTATATCCGTGTATTCCAGGACATCCGTGGCAAATACGGATCCGAAGGTGATTACGTGATGACCCGGCCGTTGCGCGGACCATTGAACAACACCAAGGTCGACCACTCCACCGATGCCTGGGACACGATCGACTGGCTGGTGAAGCACGTGCCGGAGAGCAACGGCAAGGTCGGCATGCTCGGCTCGTCGTATGAAGGCTTCACCGTGGTGATGGCGCTGACCGATCCTCACCCGGCACTGAAGGTGGCCGCCCCGCAGAGCCCGATGATCGACGGCTGGATGGGCGATGACTGGCTCAACTACGGCGCGTTCCGCCAGGTCAATTTCAACTACTTCGCGATGCAGACCGAGAAGCGCGGCAAGGGCACGCCGCTGCCCAGCCTGGGCTACGACGACTACAGCACCTTCCTGCGCATCGGCTCGGCCGGCGACTACGCGCGTTTCACCGGCGTGGACCAGCTGACCTGGTGGAAGAAGCTGGTGCAGCACCCCGCCTACGATGCGTTCTGGCAGGGCCAGGCGCTGGATGCGGTGATGGCGAAAACCCCGCTGAAAGTACCGACCATGTGGCTGCAGGGCCTGTGGGACCAGGAGGACATGTGGGGCGCCAACCATGCCTACCAGGCGATGGAAGGCCGCGATACCGACAACACCCACAACTATCTGGTGATGGGCCCGTGGCGGCACAGCCAGGTGAACTACAGTGGCAACGAGCTGGGCGCGCTGAAGTTCGATGGCGATACCGCGCTGCAGTTCCGCCGCGACGTGCTCAAGCCGTTCTTCGACCAGTACCTGGTGGACGGCGCGCCGAAGGCCGATACGCCGCCGGTGTTGATCTACAACACCGGCGAGAACCACTGGGATCGCCTGCAGGGCTGGCCTCGCAGCTGCGAGAAGAGCTGCACGGCCAGCAGCAAGCCGTTGTACCTGCGTGCCGGTGGCAAGCTGGCATTCCAGGCGCCGGCGGCGGGCGAGGGCGATTTCGAGGAGTACGTGTCCGACCCGGCCAAGCCGGTGCCGTTCGTGCCGCGCCCGGTGCGTTTCGGTGACCGCGACATGTGGACGACCTGGCTGGTCAAGGACCAGCGTTTCGTCGATGGCCGCCCGGATGTGCTGACCTTCATTACCGAGCCGCTGTCCGCGCCGCTGCGCATCGGTGGCACACCGGTGGTGAACCTGCAGGCATCCACCAGTGGCACCGACAGCGACTGGGTGGTGAAGCTGATCGACGTATACCCGGACCAGGAAGCGTCGACACCGGAAATGGGCGGTTACGAGCTGCCGGTGTCGCTGGCGATCTTCCGTGGGCGCTACCGCGAAAGCTTCAGCGCGCCCAAGGCGCTGGTGGCCAACCAGGCGCTGCCGTACCGCTTCGACCTGCCCAATGCCAACCACACCTTCCAGAAGGGCCACCGGGTGATGGTGCAGGTGCAGTCCAGCCTGTTCCCGCTCTACGACCGCAACCCGCAGACCTACGTGCCGAACATCTACCTGGCCAAGCCGGGTGACTACCAGAAGGCCACGCAGCGGGTCTGGCACAGCGCCGCGCAGGCCAGTTACATCGACCTGCCGGTGTATTGATGCCGATGGGGTGACGCCGGGCATGGCCCGGCGCTACCCCGGTCGCGCGATGTCGGTAGTGCCGGCCGCTGGCCGGCGTCCTTGATGACGCGAAAGCGTGTCGACCAAGGTCGACACCTGCCAGAGCAGATGGGCTTCAGCCAACCTTCGATGGGCCGGTGCGCCAGCGGCTGGGCACCAGCCCGAAGCGTTTGCGGAACGCGGCAGCGAAATTGCTGGGATGCCGGTAGCCGGTTTCTGCTGCGGCCTGTTCCACGCTCCATCCTGCTTCGCGCAGGCCTTGTTCGGCATGCCGCATGCGTTGTTCGTGCAGGTAATCGAATACCGAGCAGCCATACTCCTGGACAAAGTGCCGACGCAGTGCACTGGGGCTCATGCAGGCCAGCTGGGCAAGTTCCAGCAGGCTGTGCGCGTGGCCGGGGTCGTCGTGCAGGAACGTCCGTACGCGCTCCAGCCGCGCCCGCTGACCACTGCGCAGCGCACGCGCACCTTCGGCGTGCAGATCATCGGCCTGCAGGCCGGTGGACAGCAGCTGCAGGGCAATGCCCTCGCGCCACAGCGCGTCCAGGTCGTCCTGCCAAGGGCTGTCGAACAGCTGCGCGAGAGGCGGCAGCATCGCGTGCGGAATCGCCCAATGCCTGCATTCCATGTGTGAACCCAATGCCTGCTGCAATTGCGGTTGCCGCAGCAGGTCCGGGTCCAGATCGGCGGGCACCATCAGGCTGATGCCACGCAGTCGCGTGTTGCCCGGATGGACGCCGACCATGGCCACATGGTCGCGGTGGCTGGTGGTCACTGCAGTGCCTGCGCGCAGGCTGAAATCACTGCGGTTGGGAACCTGTACGTCGACCTGGCCCTGCAGCATCACGCGGATGACCAGGCCGGGCCGTTCGTGCGCTGTGGCGGTATAGGCGATGCGGTTGTGCACATCCGATGCGAGCAGGCTCATACCCCCGCGCAGGGTCTGTTCGTGCAGGTCGCCGTGACCGGCCCACTGTTCTTCGCGCAGGTGGCTTGGATCGGCACGGTAGTCATAGCCGTGTCGCTGGCCAAAACGGCGGTAATCGGCAAACGTGAAATATCGGGACATCGCTCGGCGCTCAACCATAGAAGATGGGTGCCGGCGACCAGTGGCCCGCACGTTCCATCGTGCACCTGCAGCGCGGATCGGTCCTGCGCTTTCAGAGGTAGAAATAGATCCCTGTCATTTTCTCCAATGCCAGCCCGAATGCGATATCCAACGGGTCAATCGATTGGCATTTATGGCCAAGTTGAAGCTCGCCCAGCAATGCGCGTGCGTACTGTAACTGCTCGGGGCAGCTGATCGATTCGTCTTCGTAGTGGTCAAAGAGCAGGCCGAACCGGGCATTGAGGGTAGTGAGGAAGCCGCTGTCGAACAGAAGATCGACCGCGGTAGCGCTGAGCATCACCTCGTACAGGTCGCCAGGCAGGCAGGAATCGGTATCCAGCCGCCGTTCGGCTTCGGCAGAAAGCGGAACGCAGGCTGTACGCAGGGGAGCTTCTGTGACGGGCATGCGCGCAAGTATCACCCATGCAGCGCTTTCGTCACGAAGAAGGGCGTACTGTCGATGAGGTCGGACGGTTCTGTCCGCATCGATTCCCAACAGCAGATGGAGACCACAGATGATTGATTACCGGCTCAACGGAAAAACCGCGATCGTAACCGGCGGTGTTTCCGGCATCGGCCTGGCGGTTGCCGAAACGCTCGCCGCATCGGGTGCGCGCATTTCAGTGTGGGACCTGAAACAGGACGCCGTGGATGCAACGGTGGCGGCGCTTGGCGGCAAGGGCGCGCAGGCCATCGGCATCGCCCTGGATGTCACCGACGAAGCGGCGGTTGAAGCGGCGGTGAAACGCACCGTGGATGAACTGGGCGGCGTGCAGATTGCAGTGAACAACGCCGGCATTGGCGGGCCTGCCGCAAGCAGCGGCGACTACCCGGTGGATGGTTGGAAGCGCGTGGTCGATGTGAACCTGACCAGCGTGTTCCTGTGCCAGCGGGCGCAGATCCAGGCGATGCGCACGGCCGGCGAAGGTGGCAGCATCATCAACATGGCCTCGATCCTCGGCCAGGTCGGGTATGCAGGATCGACCGCGTATGCGGCCGCCAAGCACGGTGTGGTCGGCCTTACCCAGACGGCTGCATGGGAGCATGCCGCCGATGGCATCCGTATCAATGCGGTCGGCCCGGGCTTCATCAATACGCCGCTGCTGGAAAAGATGGATGCCAAGGTACGTGCGACGCTGGAAGGGCGGCACGCGCTGAAGCGGCTGGGAACGCCGCAGGAAGTGGCGGCGCTGGTGGCCTGGCTGGCCAGTGACGATGCATCGTTCGCTACCGGTGCGTACTACGCCATCGATGGTGGCTATCTGGCGCAGTGATGCGCTGATCGCAGGCGACGGCGACGCCGGGCATGGCCCGGCGCTACCGGGTGAACGGGCTGTGGTGTGGCCTTCACCGTTGTGCCACGGCGGCTGCGCAACGCTCCGGAAAACTTCCGGAGCTTGCCCATGGAACTCACCCAGGATGTCTCGATCCTGCTGCGCGTGGCCGCAGCGATGCTGTTCGGCGGGGTACTCGGCGTCGAGCGCGAAATGGGCAAGCACGCCGCTGGCCTGCGCACCCACATGCTGATTGCCGGTGCGGCCGCACTGATCGTCGGCCTCGGCGATTCGGTGGCCGAGCACTTCCAGCAGGAGCGCTATCGCGATCTGCTGCAGGTCGATCCGGTGCGCCTGATTGAAGCTGTAGTGGCCTGCGTCGGTTTCGTTGCCGCCGGCACCATCCTCCGGGGCAACCGGGAAGACCAGGTCAGCGGGCTGACCACGGCCAGTTCGCTGGTGATGGCGGCTGCCATCGGCATCGCCGTGGGTATCGGCAAGTACGTGATCGCGCTGGGGGTGAGCGTGCTGTGCGTGCTGGTGCTGGCGTTGATCCGGCGGGTGGAGAAAAAGCTGTGACACCCTCAAATGGTACGACCAATAATTTCGTCTAACGCTATGGTCTAATAGGCTCTTCGCAGGATTGGCGGTTCAATTCGCGCCTGTGGTCCGAAGTCTGCATTTATTGGTACTACCAATATGCGGCGGACACGACGCCCCCACGCGGTGGGGAACCTCCTGTTCCTGTCGAGAGCCTCCATGCAGCCCTGGCAACACATCTACGACCCCGCCGGCAACATCTGGTTGTCGAGCCTGATCGCGTTGCTGCCGATCGCCTTCTTCTTCATCGCCCTGGCCGTGCTGCGCATGAAGGGCTGGATTGCCGGCACCCTTACGGTGGCCATCGCGCTGGGTGTGGCGTTGCTGTTCTACCGCATGCCGCTGGCACAGGCGCTGGGCGCCGCAGGCTATGGCTTTGTCTACGGCCTGTGGCCGATCGCATGGATCATCATCGGCGCGGTGTTCCTGTACAAGGTTTCGGTCAAGACAGGGCAGTTCGACATCATCCGGGCGTCGATCCTCTCGGTGACCGAAGACCAGCGGCTGCAGATGCTGATGGTCGGCTTCGCCTTCGGTGCCTTCCTGGAAGGTGCGGCCGGCTTCGGCGCACCGGTGGCAATCACCGCCGCGCTGCTGGTCGGGCTGGGTTTCAAGCCGCTGTATGCGGCCGGCCTGTGCCTGATCGTCAACACCGCGCCGGTGGCGTTCGGTGCGATGGGCATCCCGATCATCGTGGCAGGGCAGGTGACCGGTCTGGACGCGTTCGAGATCGGCCAGATGGCCGGCCGCCAGCTGCCGTTCCTGACCATCATCGTGCTGTTCTGGATCATGGCGATCATGGATGGCTGGCGCGGCATCAAGGAAACCTGGCCGGCAGTGCTGGTCGCCGGTGGGTCGTTCGCCATCGCGCAGTACCTGACCTCCAACTTCATTGGCCCGGAACTGCCCGACATCACCGCGTCGCTGGCTTCGCTGGTCTGCCTGACGCTGTTCCTGCGCCGTTGGAAACCGGTGCGGATCTTCCGCTTCGATACCGAAACCAGCGCCGAGGCGGCCGCACAGGCGCTGGAGGCGCCTGGCTACAGCGTGGGCCAGATCGCCAAGGCGTGGTCGCCGTTCCTGATCCTTACCGCGATGGTCACCGTGTGGAGCATCAAGCCGTTCAAGTCGCTGTTCGCGGCCGGCGGCGCGCTGGAAAGCTGGGTGCTGAAACTGCCGGTGCCGGGCCTGGACCAGATGGTGCAGAAGATGCCGCCGATCGTGGACGCGCCGCTCAGCTATGAGGCGGTCTATAAATTCGACTGGTTCTCGGCCACCGGCACCTCGATCATCCTCGCCGCAGTGATCGCGATCATCGCGCTGCGCATGCCGGTCCGGTCGGCGCTGCAGACCTTCGGCGAAACCGTGCGCGAACTGCGCATGCCGATCTTCTCGATCGGCATGGTGCTGGCGTTTGCCTTCATCGCCAACTATTCAGGGCTGTCGGCCACCCTGGCGCTGGCACTGGCGCACACCGGCAAGGCGTTTCCGTTCTTCTCGCCGTTCCTGGGCTGGCTGGGGGTGTTCCTGACCGGTTCGGATACCTCGTCCAACGCGCTGTTTTCGGCGCTGCAGGCGACCACGGCCCAGCAGATCGGGGTGTCGGATGTACTGCTGGTGGCGGCCAACACCACCGGTGGTGTCACCGGCAAGATGATCTCGCCACAGTCCATCGCCATTGCCTGCGCGGCAGTCGGTCTGGCCGGCAAGGAGTCTGACCTGTTCCGCTTCACCGTCAAGCACAGCCTGGTATTCACCACGATGGTCGGCCTGATCACGCTGGCGCAGGCCTATTGGCTGACCTGGATGATTCCCTGAGCCATGCGCAGGCCCCCCAACAGCGTGATGCTTCGGGCCACAATGGCGCCATGAGCACACAACGGGTTTCGGACAAGGTGGCCGCGCAGCTGCGCGTGCTGGTGAAGGAGCAGCAGCTGCAGCCGGGTGACCGGTTGCCGGCCGAGCGTACGCTGGCGGTGCAGATGGGGGTCTCGCGCACCGCGCTGCGCGAGGCCATCGCGCAGCTGTCCAGCCAGGGGCTGCTGACCGCGCGCGTGGGCGGTGGTACCTATGTGGGCGAACCCGCCGCACGTACCCGGCAGATGCTGGACGAACCGCTGGTGCCGTACCTGCCGCTGTTCCAGGGCGACCCCGAATACCGCTTCGACGTGCTGGAAATCCGCCATGCACTGGAGGGCGCGACGGCCTGGCATGCGGCGCTGCGTGCCACAGATGAGGACCGTGCCCGCATCGCCCAGGCGTTCCAGACCATGATGGATGCCCATGGCAAGGACGATCCAACCGGCGAGGCCGAGGCCGATGCGGCGTTCCATCTCTCCATCGCCGAGGCATCGCACAACCTGGTGCTGCTGCAGGTGATGCGCGGCCTGTTCGAGCTGCTGCAGACCAATATCTCGCAGAGCCGCGAGAAGCTCTACACCTCGGCGAAGACCTTTTCGCCGCTGTCCGACCAGCACCGCGCGATGATGGACGCGGTACTGGCCGGCGATCCCGAGCGCGCGCGCGCGGCCGCACACGCGCACCTCGAGTTCGTGCACACCACGCTGCGCACGCTTGATGACAACGAAGCGCGGCGTGCGCGTGCCTCGCGTCTCCCTTCCCCCCACGGCTGATTCCCCCGGTTGCTCCCATGATCATCTCCGCCTCCACCGATTACCGTGCAGCAGCGCAGCGTCGACTGCCGCCGTTCCTGTTCCACTACATCGATGGCGGCGCGTATGCCGAGCACACGCTGAAGCGCAATGTTTCCGACCTGTCCGACATCGCGCTGCGCCAGCGCATCCTGCGCAACATGTCCGACCTGAGCCTGGAAACCGAGTTGTTCGGCGAGACGCTGGCGATGCCGGTGGCGCTGGCGCCGGTGGGCCTGACCGGCATGTATGCGCGCCGCGGCGAAGTGCAGGCCGCGCGTGCGGCCGACAGCCGTGGCATTCCGTTTACCCTGTCCACCGTCTCGGTGTGCCCGATCGAAGAGGTCGCACCGGCGATCCGGCGGCCGATGTGGTTCCAGCTCTACGTGCTGCGCGATCGCGGCTTCATGCGCAATGCGCTGGAGCGCGCGCAGGCCGCCGGCGTGACCACGCTGGTGTTCACCGTGGACATGCCGGTACCGGGCGCGCGCTATCGTGACGCGCATTCGGGCATGAGCGGCCCGAACGCCGCGTTGCGCCGCATCGGCCAGGCCATCACCCATCCGCGCTGGGCGTGGGATGTGGGCCTGCGTGGGCGCCCGCATGACCTGGGCAACATCTCCACCTATCGCGGCAATCCGACCGGGCTGGAGGACTACATCGGCTGGCTCGGCAGCAATTTTGACCCCTCCATTTCCTGGAAGGACCTGGAATGGATCCGCGAGTTCTGGAAGGGGCCGATGGTGATCAAGGGCATCCTCGACCCGGACGACGCCCGCGATGCGGTGGCCTTCGGTGCCGATGGCATCGTGGTGTCCAACCACGGTGGTCGCCAGCTGGACGGCGTGCTGTCCACCGCACGTGCGCTGCCGGCCATTGCCGATGCGGTGCAGGGCGACCTGACGATCCTGGCCGACTCGGGTATCCGCACCGGCCTGGACGTGGTGCGCATGCTCGCGCTGGGTGCGGACACGGTGCTGCTGGGCCGTGCCTTCGTGTACGCGCTTGCCGCGCAGGGCGAGGCCGGCGTGGCCAATCTGCTGGATCTGATCGCGAAGGAAATGCGGGTGGCGATGACATTGACCGGCGCGCACCGTATTGCCGACATCGGCCGTGATTCGCTGGTCCGCCTGCCATGACCGATCGCGATGGCGTGCTGGCGCAGCTGCGTGCGGCGGTGGGCAACCGCCATGTGTTGACCGGTGACAAGGCAACCCGTCGGTTCCGCCGCGGCTATCGCTTCGGTGATGGCCCGGTGCTGGCGGTGGTGCGCCCGGGTACGCTGCTGGAACTGTGGCAGGTGTTGCAGGCGGCCGTGCAGGGCGGGGCAGCGATCATCCTGCAGGCAGCCAACACCGGCCTGACCGGCGGTTCGACCCCGGATGGCGACGACTACGGCCGCCCGATCGTGCTGATCAGCACGCTGCGCCTGACCGGCATCCAGTTGTTGAACGACGGCCGCCAGGTAGTGTGCCTGCCCGGCGCCACGCTGGACCGGCTTGAGCAGGCACTTGCGCCCCTTGGGCGCGAGCCGCATTCGGTAATCGGTTCGTCGTGCATCGGTGCCTCGGTGCTGGGCGGCATCTGCAACAACTCGGGCGGGGCGCTGGTGCGCCGTGGCCCGGCATACACCGAGCTGGCGCTGTATGCGCAGGTCGATGCACAGGGGCAGCTGCAGCTGGTCAATCATCTGGGCATCGCGCTGGGTGACAGCCCCGAGCAGGTCCTGACGCGCCTGCAGGCCGGTGACTACAACGCGGCCGACGTAAGCGATGGCGGTGGCCGCGCCGCATCCGATCCGCGCTATGCCGAAGACGTGCGCAAGGTTGATGCCGCTACCCCGGCGCGTTTCAACGCCGACCCGAGTCGCCACTACGAAGCGGCCGGTTCGGCCGGCAAGCTGGCGGTGTTCGCCGTACGCCTGGATACCTTCGAGAAGGAGGCTGCCGAGGTTTTCTACATCGGCAGCAACCGCACCGACAGCCTGACCGCGATCCGCCGCCAGCTGCTGACCGGATTCGAACGCGTGCCGATTGCGGGTGAGTACATCCATCGTGACGCCTACGACATCGGCGCGCGCTACGGCAAGGACAGCTTCCTGCTGATCGATCGCCTGGGTACCTCGCGGGTGCCGGCGGCATTTGCGCTGAAGAGCCGGATCGACGGCTGGTTTGAACGGTGGGGGCTGCGCGGTGTCACCGATCGGGTGATGCAGGGCCTGACCGGCCTGTTGCCGTCGCACCTGCCCAAGCGCATGGGTGAGTTCCGCCAGCGCTATGAGCATCATCTGCTGCTGAAGGTCTCCGCGCAGGATGCCGCCGCCACCGAGGCCTGGCTGCAGTGTTTCTTTGCCGATCACGAGGGCGGTTACTTTCACTGCACCGCCGAGGAGGGCCGCAAGGCGTTCCTGCATCGTTTCGCGGTGGCCGGTGCCGCCGTGCGCTATCGCGAAGTGCATCGCGGGCAGGTGCAGGACATCGTCGCCCTGGACATCGCCCTGCGCCGCGATGATGCCGACTGGTTTGAGCAGCTGCCGCCGGACATCGACAACCGCCTGCTGCACAAGCTGTACTACGGCCATTTCCTGTGTCACGTGTTCCACCAGGATTACATCGCCCGCCGGGGTGAAGACCCGATGGCGATCGAGCATGCGATGTGGGCGTTGCTGGACCAGCGGGGCGCGGAGTACCCGGCCGAGCACAACGTCGGCCACCTGTATCCGGCCAAGCCGGCGCTGGCCGATTTCTATCGTGGGCTGGACCCGAGCAACACCTTCAATCCAGGCATCGGCCAGACCTCGAAGGCACGCGGCTGGGGAAGCTGCGACTGCAGCGGGCATTGAGCCGCGTCCGGACGCCTGCGCTACCATCGACACCTGGCATGGATGCGCTGAAGCGCACGGGATGATCATGGATTTCTTGCGTGCTCCGACGATCGCGCTGGCGGCACTGCTGCTTTCGGTGCCGCTGCTTGCACCGGCTGCAGACCCTGTGCAACGGGATGCTGCCGGCAACCGCCTCGAACCCCTGCAGTTGCAGAACCCCGACGACACCGCGGCGCCGCTGCGCTACTGCACCGCCGATGGACAGTGGTGCGTGCGGGCATTGCCGGCCACGGCGGCGGATCAGCCGGGCGTGCTGGAAGTGGCCGAGCGGGTGCATGAGGCGGCAGAGCCGCAGATGCGCCACGTGCCTGTCACGGTCGGCGAGGGCGACGGCCAGGACGGTGACCTGCAGGTGTGGCCGTTCATCGTGCGCCTGGCACCTGCCGCGGGCGACACGCGGCAGCTGACCGATCCACGGCAGGCATCGCTGGAGGACGTACTGGTTGGCACCCTGGTGGAGCGGCGAGCGATGTACTCCGGTGGCGGCGCCAGCGCATCGACCCTGCAACTTGCGCGCATCGGTCACCTGGACGAGGGCATCCAGATCGATGACAACGTGTTGAACGTTGCATGGTCGGCCAACAAGATGATCCGGGCCTGTTTCAGCGAGCGCGATTTCGACCAGCGCGCCGGGGCCTGCCACGACGAGTACAGCTTTGACGCGGAACTGGCGCTGGCCGCCGACGCGCAGGCCATGCCGGTACTGCACTACCGGAGCCGGGCCACCAATTATCCGGCCGGGGTGTCATCGCAGCGGGATTCGCTGGCCATGGCGCGACTGAAGAAGAAGGACCTGCGTACCGAAGAAGACGCGGAATGCAGCTACACGCGGGTGTTCCGTTTCAGTTCGGGTCGATACCAGCCCGACCGGCCGCTGCCGGAGTGTTCGGGTTATACCGAGCCGTGAACCCGTTCCTGAGTCGAGCATGGCCCGACTCTACGGAAGGCATCTGCGCTGGCGGTTACTCGCAGCGGGTGGCAGTGATGATGTTGTCCTTGTCCACGAACACACGCAGGCGATCGGGACGGATGTCCTTGGTGGTGATGGTGTTCGGGCCAATCGGATTGACCAGGCCGGCGCCGCTTTCGCTGGACAGGCGACGGATGTTGGCTTCGTTGGCCGGCTGGCCGATGGCCCAGCCGAGCGGGCTGGCATCACAGCGACCGCTGCCCTTGACCTCCGGGCCGGGGGTGCTGACACACGCTGACAGCAACAGGGCCGAGGCGGGCAGCAACAAAGACAGGCGGATGGACATGCGGGCGCTCCTGCGCGGGGGATTGGCGGCACGATAGCACCGACGGCGCGGAAGCTGTCAGCGTCCCGGTCATTGCCGGTGCGGCTGCGGCACGGCATAGTGGCCGGCGTTGCCGGCAGCGTGCCGGCGGGCAGGCCGGGCCACTCCGGTGCAGGTGCGGGTTCGGGTATGACGGCAGGCAGCAGCGGGCAGGGCGGGCGCAGGATGATGCAGATGACGGCAGCGCTGTGGCTGTCGGGCGCTGCGATGCTGGCCACGGCAGAACCTGCTGCCACAGCCGCTGCAGAGGTGCCGGTGTTCGGTGCCTGGCGCAACCTGCAGACCGAGGCCGGTTACACGCCCGCACAGCGCAACCTGGCATTCGCATTGCTGCCGCAGGCGGCAACCCGGGGCGACCGCTTCGCTGTATTCGACCGTGAGGGCAAGCGCGCGGTGTGTTGCCTGCAGGTGGCCAGCGAGTCACTGGGCGTGGCGGCGCTGCGCGAGCAGTACCACCTGCCGCAGACAGGGGTGACCGACCTGAGCAATGGCCGCAGCCCCGCCCGGCCCTATCTGCCGCACGTCTATGCGATGCAGCGGGTGGATGAACTGGCCGATTACGTGTTTGCCGATGTGGCCGGTGCCTACAGTGACCTGGGCGGACTGCTGCTGCCCGACGCTGCGGCGCTGACCGGGGACGGTACCGGCGTACGCCTGGGCGACGCGGTCTATCACCTGCAGTTCCATCGCCAGCCGCTGGCCGACGACGATGGCGCACTGGACCGCTACACCCTGCAGCCGGTTCCGGCGGGCAGCCCGCTGGTGGTCGAGGTGCCGTTCGGTACTTACTGAGATCGGCAGCAGTGCCGATATCGGCTTCAGCGGCACGACTCTACAATAAGCATGCGACGCCGCCTGTCGCGCCTGATTACGTGAGTCGTTGCCGTGCCCCTGCGCCTTTCCTTGTTGCTGCCCCTGATGCTGCTGGCTGGCTGCGCCAGCGTGCGACCCGCGCCGGCGCCGGCACCTTCAGATGCCCTGTGGCGCCTGATCGAGCGCGACTGCCAGGGCCCGCAGTCGCCACGCGGTGACTGCCTGCAGGTACGCCCGGACGCCGAACGCCGTGACGTGCTGATCAAGGATGCGCACGGCGACTACCAGTTCCTGCTGATGCCGCTGGACAGGATCAGTGGCATCGAGAGCCCTGCGTTGTACCGCCACGGCACACCCAACTACTTCGCCGCGGCCTGGCAGGCGCGTGCACGCACCGAACAGGCGCTGGGCCGGACACTGCCACGCAGCG
The DNA here is from genome assembly GCF_056759755.1 of Stenotrophomonas sp. STEN046. Lineage (NCBI taxonomy): Bacteria > Pseudomonadati > Pseudomonadota > Gammaproteobacteria > Lysobacterales > Lysobacteraceae > Stenotrophomonas > Stenotrophomonas sp. STEN046. Next base: position 13,050 of record NZ_JBRRDR010000029.1, on the reverse strand, counting down.
TCGCCAGCCTGGCGTTGAATTCGCCGCACGGGCGCTCGCAGCACCAGCTGCACATCCATGTCGACTGCCTGCGCGCCGATGTGCTGCAGGCACTGCAGGACAACAGCCGTGCGCTCGATACCCGCTGGGCACCCTTGCCGGTGCTGCTGCGTGGCCATCAGTACCAGGCCCGGCTGCTGCGGGGCGAAGCCTTGACCGCCAATCCGTTGAATCTGTTGGCCCACGACCTTGCTGGCATCGACCAGATCGGACAGTGGAGCCTGCTGGTGGCCGGGCGCGAAGACGTGCACGGCGCACCGGGCTTCATCCTGCTGGCCACACAGCTGGACGCAACTGGCGGCAACGAGGCCAGCGCCGAAGAGCTGCAGGACCATGCCTGCAGCGTGCTGACCGGCGCAGCAGATGCAATGGAACGGGTGCGCTAGCGCTGGCAGGCCGGGTGCGCCAGCCAGTCAGGCGCGGTAAGGGCATGCAGCCTGCGGTCCTGCCAGCCGGTCTGGTCCAGGTAGTGGTCACGCAGCACGCCCTCCTGCTTGAACCCGACCGATTGCAGCGCGGCCACCACCGGTGAGCTGGCATCCGGTGCCAGCATGGCGTACACCCGGCGCAGCCCGACCTGCTCGAACAGGAACGGGCACAGTGCCAGCAGCGAGGCGTGCAGCTGCCGTTGCTGCACGCACCCCAGCGGATGCAACCACTGCAGTTCGGCACTGCGCGCGTGTGCGCAGTCCAGGCGCACATGCAGCTGGTCCAGCAACGTGCCCTGCGCATCGAACGTGCCCAGCAGCAGGCGATCGTTGTCGTACTGCAGCTGCGATCGCTGTACACCCGCAAGGAACCGTGCCTCTGCATCGAAGTCGGCGGGATACCTGAGGCTGTGCTCGAGCTGGTGGTGATGCCGGCGCCATGCCAGCAGGTCGGCACGCTGCAACGGGCGCACCAGGATCGACCCATGCTGCAGCTGCAACAGGTGCCGGCGCAGAACCGGACGCATGGGGGGCGGGAAGGTTGGGGAATACATGGTCATGCGCGGACGATGGCGCAGCCCTCGCGGGGCGGCAATGAAACGAGTTGCAAATTGATTTGTGTCTGGACCTGTCGGTCTGAGTCGATTCAGACATAAGGCCATCAGGCCTGGTCATTTCCGCTGCAACCATCCGTTCAGGACACTTGGCGTACGGGAAGGCCGTGCGCGCAATGCCGCCGCTTCCCGCACCACCCCAACTCCCCCAGGAAGCCCATGTCCGCCTCTCCCCAGGCGCTGCGCCCGCGTCCGCTGGTGCTTGCGTTGTCGTCCCTGATGCTGGTCTCGTTGCCGGCCTACGCGCAGGAAAGCGCACCCACCTCGTTGCAGGAAGTGAAGGTCACCGGCTCGCGCATCCCCCGCGCCAGCGTCGAGGGGCCATCGCCGGTCACGGTGATCAGCCGCGAGCAGATCGACGCTCAGGGCTATCGCAACGCCTTCGATGCCCTGAGCGCGTTGACTGAGAACACCGGCAACGTGCAGGGCGAGGATTTCGGCAACACCTTTACCCCGGCCGCCAACACCATCAATCTGCGGGGACTGGGTCCGAACCGTACCCTGGTGCTGGTCAATGGTCGTCGCCAGTCCGACTATCCGCTGGCGTACGAAGGTTCGGTGAACGTGGTCAACCTGGCCAACATTCCCAGCGCATTGATCGAGCGCATCGAGGTGCTGGCCGCCGGTGCTTCGGCGGTCTATGGGTCCGATGCGATTGCCGGGGTGGTCAACATCATCCTCAAGGATCGCTACGAAGGCGTGGACGTGAATGTGCGCGCAGGCGGCACCGGGCAGGGCGGTGGTGACAGCCAGCGCGTGCAGGTGGTCGGTGGTGGTTCCGGCGAGCGCTGGGATGCGCTGTTCGGCTTCGAGTTCGATGTGCGCAAGGCAATCCACGCACGCCAGCGCGACTTCATGGATTCGCTGGACGATGACCCGGCCGGCAAGCCGCCCCAGGCGACCGCGATCGCCTATCGCCGCAATGCCGCCACCGGTCGCAACATCGACCCGGGCGTCAATGGCTGCGATGCAGCATCGGACATCTACGGCGGCAGCGTGTTCCGCGCCAACAACCCGCGGCAGGGTTGGTACTGCGGCAGCAACGAGGCGGCGGCCAGCTACTGGACCGTGCAGACCGAGAAGCGCAATCTCAACGGCTACGGCCTGCTGACCTTCCACGTCAACGAGACCACCGATCTGTTCGCCGATCTGGCGGTGGGCAGTGCACGCATCAGCAACAATACCCGCGCACCCACCTGGACCTCGTCACGCAACTACTTCTACAACCAGAACACCGGCAACCTGGAGAGCTGGTACCGCCGCTTCGCCCCGGAAGAAATCGGTGGCCTGCCGCGCAACGCCAACCGCTTCCTGGAAAACTCCTGGTCGTTCAATGTCGGCGCGCGTGGCCAGATCGGCGACAGCGGCTGGGACTATGAAGCGGTCTACAGCCGTTCGCGCTACGAGAACCGTACCCGTCGTCCCGTGCTGCTGGCCGGCATCAACGAGTATCTGCTTGGCCCGAAGCTGGGCGTGCGCAACGGCGTGGACGTCCATGCGCCGGACCCGGCGCGCCTGTTCAAGCCGCTGACGCCCAATGAGTACGAAGGCCTGTCCGGTTACCAGGAAAGCCGCAATGCGGCGTGGCTGCAGACCTTCAGCGCCAGCGTCAATGGCCGCCTGTTCGCGCTGCCCGGTGGCGACGCTGCGTTGGCCGCTGTGGTCGAAGCCGGCAGCCAGGGCTACCGCAACCGCCCGGATCCGCGGCTGGGTACCGGTGAGTTCTGGAACACCACGGCGGGTATTGGTGCCGGTGGAGAGCGTGACCGCTATGCGGCGGGCGTGGAACTGCAGCTGCCGCTGCTGCAGTCGCTGACCACCACCCTGGCCGGTCGTTACGACCAGTACCGCGCCGGCGGCGAGCACATCGGCAAGGCCACCTGGAGCTTCGGCGTCGAGTTCCGCCCCATTGAAAGCCTGTTGATCCGTGGTTCGGCTGCGACCAGCTTCCGTGCGCCGGACATGAACTACGTGTTCGCCACAGAGACGCGCGGCTACAACCCGGGCATGACCGACTACTGGCGCTGCCGCACGGCGGGCCAGTCGTACGACAACTGCGACTACAACGGCCTGTCGATCGACTACAGCAACCGTGCCAATGCGCAGCTGCAGCCGGAGTCGGCCAAGTCGTATGGCTTCGGTGTGGTCTGGTCGCCGTTGGCCGCGCTGGATTTCAGCGCGGACTACTACGACATCCGCATCGACAACGAAGTCACCAGCCTCGATACCAGCCGCATCCTGCGTGACGAGGCCGATTGCCGGCTCGGCCGCACGTTGGGCGGAGAAGCGCGCGACATCGGTTCGCCGCTGTGCCAGGACGCGCTGTCGCGGGTGATCCGCAATCCGTCCAACGCCACGGTGCAGCCGGACCAGGTGACCCGCGTACTGATCAATCCGATCAACGCGGCCTCCGAATCGGTGCGCGGCCTGGACCTGAAGGGCAACTGGCGTTTCGATGCGGGCCGCTACGGCCGCTTCAGCACGCGCCTGGCCTACACCGTGGTGCTTGAGCACAAGTACCGGCAGTTCTCCGATGATCCGGAGCGCGATATCCGCAACTCGCTGGATGACTACCAGTGGCGCAGCAAGGCCAACGGCAGCATCACCTGGAACCAGGGCGACTGGACCACCACGCTGTACGGCAACCGCTTCGGGTCGTTGCCGAAGACCGATGGCAGTGGTCGCATCGCGCCGTACATGACCTACAACGCCAGCGTGTTCCGCCAGTTCGGTGAAAACCTGTCGGTCGGCGTGATCGTCAACAACCTGCGTGACAGCCGGCCGCCGGCGGACAGGAACGGAGGTGGCTGGCCGTTCTATCCGGTCGGCAACTACGACCCGTATGGCCGCCAGTACTGGGTGCAGCTGGACTATCGGTTCCGCTGATCAGGCAGGCGAACGAAAGGCCCGGCATTGCCGGGCTTTTCTTTGTGCAGTGCACCGGTGCAACCGCTGCGCGCGTGGCATGCTGTGGCGATACACGGAGGGCGATGCGCATGGATGTCAGGGTGTGGGGTGTGATTGCAGTGGCGGCCATTGCGGGCTGCAGTGGCAAGCCGGCGGCCAGCGTGGACGCTGCGACGGAGGCGGCCGACGCCGCGTCGGTGCAGTCCGATTCCACCAAGCCAGCTGAGGCTGGATCAACGCGCGGGACAGCCGCATCGAGCGCGGCGACGGCTGCACACGGGCCTGCGAACCCGGAGGGTCACTTCCTTGAGGGCGAGCGCATGCTGCTGGCCGAAGGTGGGGTGTCTGTGGAAAAGAGCGAGGCGCTCCTCGGTTCCGACACGGCCTTCGCACAGGCAATCAGCCAGTTCGAACGGGACGCGGCCAGCCGTCCGGAGGTGCAGGACCAGACCCGTCTCTACAAGGCGGCCGCGACCCGGCTCATCGGCCAGGATGGCGCGCTGGTGTCCTTTGCCTGCGGCTACAGCCTGTGCGTCGGCGAGATCCGCAGCCGCACCGATGCGGGTTTCAGTGCCTGGTCCGAGGCGATTGGCATGGACAAGGCGGCCCCGGTCTACAGCCTGACCACTGCGCCGATGGCGTGGGGCCGCGACCAGCATGGTGGGCGTTTTGTGTTCTCGGTGGACCCGGCCGCCAATGGCATCACCGGCCAGTAGCGCCGGGCGATGCCCGGCGACACAACACGCTACGGCAGACCCTGTACCAGGTACGACTCGATGACGTAGCTGAAAGGCTGCTGCTGGCGGTCGCGCAGCAGGGCGCGTACTTCCAGGATCACGCCGCGGTCGCCTTCACCGCGTGGCGGCCAGAACGTCTGGTCGGCCAGGGTCTGGCGCTTGAAGCCGAGCGGACCGACCACCCGGCCGAAGGGTTCATCGGTGGTATCGAGCACCTGGTTCATGGCCGGACTGAGATGGTCGGGCAGGTACCAGTTGTCGGCTTCGGACAGTACGCGGCTGCCACAGGCCAGTTGCACGCGGCGGTAGCGCAGGGCGGTACGGGTGTCGGCAGCCAGCGCCTGCAGCACTTCGGCCGGGGCCGGCTTGTCGGTGCCACGCACGCGCACGGCGCGGACGCGGGCCTGTTCAGCCAAGCCGTGTTCGGCGCACCAGGTTTCGAGCGTGGCGGTGGCGCTCTGGCCGGCCAGCACGCGCTGATGCAGCATTTCCACCAGGGCAGCCGAGGCGATGCGCTGCTGCCCCGGCGGGGCCTGCAGCGGGGTACTGGCCGCCGCATCGGTGGCGGACAGGCTGGCAATCGGCGCGGCGGCGAGCAGGGAAGCGGCCTGCCAGCGGCGAAGACGATCGTGGCGGTCGGACGGGCCCATGCGGCATCACAGCGGAAACAGGTGCCTATGGTACCTGTTCAGGGGTGTGCACGGTGTCGCTGCGACCGGTGGTCGCAGGGGGCAGTCATCGATATGGTGAATGTGTGCCATCCAGATATTTCGTTGGCCGATGGCTGTATCGAGGCGCAGGATGACGCCAGTCTTGGCTTTCCGCGAGTTCCCGATGACCCAGCAGTTCGTCCACGGCGGTGTCGACCGCGACGGTGCATCGCTGCACTTCCATATCCGTGATGGCCGCATCAGCGGGCTCAATGGCGATGCCCGGCCCGCCGATGGGGCGGAATGCGTCGATCTGGAGGGCTTCGCGGTGCTGCCGGGTCTGGTTGATGGACACATCCACCTGGACAAGAGTTTTGTCGGCGACCGTTGGCATCCGCACCAGCCGGTCAGCAGCCTGCGTGAACGGCTGGCAGTGGAAAAGGCCGCCGTGGCTGCCGCTGCACCGATGGTTGATCGCGCCGAGGCGCTTATCCGCCAATGCAGTGGATTTGGCACCGTGGCGATGCGCTGCCATGTGGATATCGATGGCAGTACCGGCCTGAGTCACCTGCAGGCGGTGCGTGAGGCGGCGCTCCGCTGCGCCGACATCATGCGCATCCAGCTGGTGGCGTTCCCGCAGGCCGGCGTGATGTCCTGCGCGGGCACCGCTGCCGTCCTGCAGCAGGCCATCGAGGCCGGCGTGGAAGTGCTGGGCGGGATCGATCCGACCACGCTGGATGGCGATGCCGACGGCCAGCTGGCGTTGCTGTTCAACTTGGCCGAGCGCTACGGCGTGCAGCTGGACATTCATCTGCATGAGCCCGCAGAAACCGGCCTGGCCCAGCTGCTGCGCATCGCCGCACGCACGCGCGCTGCCGGCATGCAGGGCAGGGTGGCGGTCAGCCATGCGTACGCGCTTGGGGAGGTGCCCCTGGCACGCGCACTGCAGGTGGGTGAGGCGCTGGCAGCGGCGGGCGTGGCGATCATGAGCAACGCACCGGGCGACCATCCCTTTCCGCCGCTGCGTGCACTGCATGATGCGGGGGTTCGCGTGTTCGGCGGCAACGACAACATCCGTGACTGCTGGTGGCCCTATGGCAACGGTGATCTGTTACAGCGGGCAATGCTGCTGGGCTACCGCTCCGGCTTCCATACCGATGCCGACCTGATGCTGGCGCTGGACATAGTGACCACCCATGCCGCGCAGGTGATCGGACTGCCGCAGTACGGCCTTGCCGAAGGACATCCGGCCACCTTCGTGGCGGTGCGTGCCGACCATGGCCCGGCTGCGGTGGCCGCCGTGCCGGTCGAGCGGCGTGTGGTGCTTGACGGCCGTTGGCTGTAGATCCACGACACGCGTGGATGATGCTCGATCAAGGGCCGACAGATGTTCAGTAGATCCACGCCACGCGTGGATGATGTGATCGAAGCCAGCACGCGGGTCAGACGTAGTCGTCGGCGCGGGTGGCGACGAATTCCTCAAGCCACGCCAGCAGATGGGCGATGTCGATGATCTGGCCCTGCTCGACGCGCTTGAGCAGCAGCGTGCTGGCGCCGATCTGCAGGCTGCTGTCGGCATAGCGCAGCACCGCGTCGATGCCCCAGGCATCGGTGACCTGCATCCAGGCCAAGCCCGGCACACGCTGGGCCAACGTGTCGCCGAAAGCCACACCCAACGCTTCCCAGCCCTCGCAGTCGTCGTTCTCGATCAGCTCGGCATCGACTACGCGCTGTAGCATGCCGGGCGCTAGAGGCCACTGCACGGGCGCTGCCGGGAAAGCCGATGCAACCCGCGCGGCCACCTGCGCGCGCTGCTGCTGCATGTGCGCGAAAAGGGCGGGCGGCAGTGGATCGAATCGGATGTCGGTTTCGCTGGCTTCGTGGTTCATGGCGGGGTGATGTGGAAACAGGGGTTTTGTACTTTAGAGCGCAAGCTCGGGATCTGCCATGCGCAGCTCCCTGGCGATAGCTGTGCAGCTGAGGGTGCCCAGTACATCATCCGCCTCCTGCGCAGACCGGGCGGTGGGTTCTTTCCACGCACGGCGTGGAGCTACTCCGGCTCGCGCTGCACCTGCCGCCACAGCTCGCTGGCCAGTGCGCGCACCGCATCATCGGCGTCGGCCCGATGCAGCAGCCCGATCTCGTAATTGTCGATCACCGGCAGATCGCGCTCGCCATCGATGATGCGATGCTCGCGGGTGACCGCACGGCGCGGCAGCAGGCTGATGCCGATGCCATCGGCCACTGCTCCCTGGATGCCGCTCAGCGACGAACTGGTGAAGGCGATGCGCCAGCGCAGGCCCAGCGCCTCCACCGAATGGATCATCTCGTCGCGGTACAGCCCGCGCGGTGGAAAGGTCACCAGAGGTAGCGGGTCCTGCAGCAGGCAGCTGCTTCGCAGGCTGTCTATCCAGTGCATCGGCTCGCGCCGGCAGTGCACGGCCTGGCGGGTATTGCGGCGCTGCTTGACCAGTACCAGGTCCAGTTCGCCGTGGTCGAAGCCATGTGCCAGATCACGGCTGAGGCCACTACTGATTTCCAGCTTCACCTGCGGATGGCGACGGTTGAATGCGGCCAGCATCCGGGTGGTCTGGGCGTTGACGAAGTCCTCCGGCACACCGATGCGCACCGCAGTTTCGACGGTGGCTCCAGCCAATGCCTGCGCCAGTTCCTCGTTCAGATCCAGCATGCGCCGTGCGTAGCCGATCAGGGTGTGGCCGGCGTCGGTAGGATGCACGTCGCGGTGGCCGCGCTCGAGCAGCCGGTGGCCGGCCAGTTCCTCCAGCCGGCGGATTTTCTGGCTGATGGTGGACTGGGTGGAATGCAGGCGGGTGGCCGCGGTGGTGAAACTGCCGCAGTCGGCCACCATCACCAGGGCCCGCAGCAGGTCCAGCTCGAACAGGGTTCTATTCGATTTGGCACTGTCTTGCATTTGAACATTTCACTTCTGGATGCCAGGACCGACTTCTACCATGCAGGACAAGGGCCGGCAACGGCCGGTGCCGCCGCGCATGAGGAGAACCACGATGGGTTACGTTCGTTTCCGCCGCCGCTGGGCTGCAACGGGCCGCGTGCTGTTGCTGTGCGTGTTGGCCATGGCGGTTCCGGCGTGCGCGGCCAACCCGCGGGGGGATGCCGATGCACGACTGCGTGATGCGGCCACCCGCGGCGACGTATCGGCGCTACGCAAGGCGCTGGACGCTGGCGCCGGGCTGGACGCACGCGACGGGCAGGGCCGCACGGCGCTGCTGCTGGCCACCCACGCCAACAACGTGGAGGCCGCACGTGCACTTATCGAAGCCGGCGCGGACGTCAACGCGAAGGATGCGATGCAGGACAGCGCCTATCTCTATGCCGGCGCGCGCGGGCTGGATGAGATCCTGGCGCTGACGCTTGCCCATGGCGCCGACCTGCGCAGCACCAACCGCTATGGCGGTACCGCACTGATCCCTGCTGCCGAACGTGGACATGTGGCAACCGTGCGCACCCTGCTGCGCGCAGGTGTTGCGGTGGATCATGTGAACCGGCTGCATTGGACCGCACTGCTGGAAGCGATCCTGCTCGGCGATGGCGGCGCCCGCCATGTGCAGATCGTGCAGCTGCTGCTCGATGCCGGGGCCGATCCCGAGCGGGCTGACGGCGATGGCGTGACTCCGCTGGCACATGCACGCCAACGCGGCTACGCCGCAATCGAAACCCTGCTGCGCCAGCACGGCGCCACCCGCTGAATCCCGCCCCTTCCACCCGCACGCCGGTCGTGCCCACCAGGATGCTTTCCATGTTCCGTTCCCGCCTGTTGTCCCTTGCCATCGTTGTCGCAGTGGCGCCGCTGTCGGCGTCTGCCGCCGAGCGTGCCGACCTGCTGATCCGCAATGCCACCGTGGTCGATGTAGAGCACGCCCGCAGCATTGCCGGGCAGAGCGTGGTGATCCGTGGCGAAGACATCGTTGCGGTCGGCCCTGATGCGCAGCTGCGCGGCCAGTGGCAGGCCAGCCGCCAGATCGATGCCCAGGGCAAGTACCTGATCCCCGGGTTGTGGGACATGCACGTGCATTTCGGCGGCGGCCCGGCCCTGGTCGAAGAGAACAAGGCGCTGCTGCCGCTGTACATCGCCCACGGCATCACCACCGTGCGTGACTGTTCCGGCGACCTGCCCGAACACGTGCTGCAGTGGCGCGGCGAGATCGCCAAGGGCACGCTGTTCGGTCCGCGTCTGCTGACCTCCGGCGCCAAGATCGAAGGCATCAAGCCGGTCTGGAAGGGCACCATCGAAGTGGGCAGCGAGGCCGACGCCGACAAGGCGATCGCCCGCCTGCAGCACGACAAGGTTGATTTCGTGAAAATCACCGACAGCACGCTGAAGCCGGAACTGTTCCTGTACTCGACCAGTGCTGCGCGCAAGGCCGGGTTCAAGGCCTCGGGTCATATTCCGATGGCGCTGACCGTGGAGCAGGCAGTGGATGCCGGCCTGGCCTCGATCGAGCATCTGGACTATGCCTTCAAGGCTGGCAGCAAGGACGAGGCAAAGATCGCCGCGGACTTCGGTGCGGGCCGCATCGACCGCGCCGAAGCCAACCGCCGTCTCGACGCCAGCTTCGACCATGACACTGCGATGCACGCCTACCGTGACTTCGCCAAGCGTGGCGTATTCGTGACCCCGACCCTCAACGGCGGGCGCATCCTCGATTTCCTTGACCAGGATGACCACGCCAACGATGCGTACCTGGCCTACATCGGCCCGGGCCTGCGTGCGACCTACGCATGGCGCGTGGACCGCGCGGCGAAGGCCACGCCGGCGCAGATCGAAGCGCGCCACGCGCAGTACCATCAGGTGGCCGCCGTGTTGCCGCTGCTGCAGGAAGCGGGGGTGACGATCATCGCCGGCACCGATGCAGGCTTCCTCAATTCGTACAACTTCCCGGGCATCGCCCTGCACCAGGAACTGCAGCTGTTCGTGAAGGGAGGCCTGAGTGCACCGCAGGCGCTGTCGGCGGCCACCCGTTCCGGCCCGGCCTGGTTCGGCCAGATGGACCGTTACGGCGGCGTCGCACAGGGCAAGGCGGCCGACCTGGTGCTGCTGACCGCCAACCCGCTGCAGGACATCGCGGCCACGGAGAAGATCGACAGCGTGATCCTGCGCGGTGATGTGTACGACCGCGCCGCGCTGGACAGGATGCTGGCCGAGACCAAGGCCAAGGTGGCCGCGTGGAACGCCGAGGCAAAGTAGGTTCTCGCCATGCACCGATGATGCCGGCGGCGCCTAGCGCGCTGCCGGCCGCATGCCATGCAGGCGTGGCAGGGCTTCCTTCATCGCGTCGATGAAGGCGCGCAGGCGCAACGGTTGCTGACGCGCGGCCGGAAACACCAGGTGCACCGGCAGCGGCGGCGCCTGCCAGCCGGGCAGCAGTTGTACGAGGCGGCCTGTGGCCAGATCGTCGGCAACCAGCCACGCCGAAACCACGGCCGCGCCCAGCCCGGCCACGGCGGCGCGTTGCACCACGAACAGGTTGTCGCTGAGCAGGCGCGGGGCGATCGACAGCGTATGCGCGTGCCCCTGCGCATCGTGCAGCAGCAGCCGTTCGCGGTAGTAGGTGGCCAGTGCGATCCACGGCAGCGCCTGCGCCTGTTCCGGCGTGTGGATGGCTGCCGGGTCGGCCAGCGATGGGGCGGCCACCACGATGCGCGGCACCTCGGCCAGCGGCAGGGCAACCATGCGTGGTTCATCGACCGGGCCGACCCGGACCGCACAGTCGATGCCTTCGGCGATGAAGTCCGGGCGGCGGTCTTCGAGTATCCACTCCAGGCTCAGCTGCGGATGCAGTGCCAGGAAGTCGAGCATCGTTGGCAGCAGCTGCGCCTGGCCGAATGCGTGCGGCACCATCACCCGCAGGCGGCCGCTCAGCGTCTGGGCGTGCCCGTGCAGCTCTGCCTGCAGCGATTCCCACTCGTCGACCACCCGCTGCGCATGGCGCTGGCAGCGCTGGCCGTCTTCGGTCAACTGCAGGCCATGGGTGGAGCGCTGCAGCAGGCGCAGGCCCAGTTGCCGTTCCAGCGCCTGAAGCCGCCGGCTGACGGTGGGCTGGGTGGTTCCCAGCTGCACTGCGGCCGCAGACAGGCTGCCGCTGTCGACAATGCGCAGGAAGGTGCGCAGCAGATCCAGGCGGTCACCGCCTGCGACAAGGTCATTCATGCGCATGACGTATGTAAGGTATGTGCAGAAGCCTACTACAGGCGTATGGCGAATACTGCCAGGCTACGCACCGTTCCTTCCAACGGCCTGCGCCATGTCCACTCCCACGGTTTCAACCCTGTCCACGCCGCATGCGGCGCCTTCCTCATCACTGGTGCTGGCCATGGCTGCCGGCGCCGGCTTCTCGGTGGCGTCGCTCTACTACAGCCAGCCCATGCTGGGCCTGATCGCGCGCGATCTGGCCGCGGGTGAGCGCGCCGTCGGCCTGGTGCCGACACTGACCCAGCTTGGCTACGCGCTGGGCATCCTGCTGCTGGCGCCATTGGGTGACCGCTTCGATCGCCGCAACCTGATCCTGCTGAAATCGGTGCTGCTGGCGCTGGCCCTGGGTGCAGCAGCACTGGCCGGCCAGTTGCCGGGGCTGCTGGTGGCCAGCCTGCTGGTGGGGTTGATGGCCACGCTGGCGCAGGACATCGTGCCGGCGGCGGCCGTGTTGGCACCGGATGCACAACGCGGCCAGGTGGTAGGGCGGGTGATGACCGGACTGCTGCTGGGCATCCTGCTGTCACGCGTGGTCAGTGGTGTGGTGGCCGAGGCGTGGGGGTGGCGCCTGCAGTTCGGGCTGGCTGCGCTTTCGGTGCTGGCGATGGCTGCGGTGATGGCACGCACGCTGCCGCACTTCGCCACCACCAGCACGCTGCGCTATCCCGCATTGCTGGGTTCGTTGCTTGCACTCTGGCGTGAGCAACCGCAGCTGCGTCGTGCCGTGGCCAGCCAGTCATTGCTGGCGGTGGGCTTCAGTGCCTTCTGGTCGACGCTGGCGCTGATGCTGCATGCACGGCTGGGCCTGGGCAGTGCCGCCGCCGGTGCGTTCGGCATTGCCGGGGCGGCGGGCGCGTTGGCCGCACCGGTTGCCGGCCGCTTCGCCGATCGGCTGGGCAGCCCGGCCGTAGCGCGGTTGGCGATTGCGGTTGCGCTGTCTGGATTCGCGCTGCTGCTGGCGGAAAGCTGGCTGCCGGCCGCCGCGTTGTTGCCGTTGCTGGTGGTGAGCGCGCTGCTGTTCGATTTTGGTTTCCAGTCGGCACTGGTCGCTCACCAGACGCTGGTCTACGGCCTGGTGCCGTCCGCGCGCAGTCGTCTCAACGCGCTGCTGTTCACCGGCATGTTCATCGGCATGGCCGCTGGCGGTGCGCTGGGAAGCCTGGCGCTGGCGCAATGGGGCTGGCAGGGCGTGGCGTGGCTGGCAACGGTGTGTGCGGGCGGCAGTCTGCTGGTGCGGTTGCGGTAAGGGGGTGTTCGGCAGGGCTTGCAGCCCTGCACCTGCCGAAGCCAAAGCCAAAGCCAAAGCGGCTCGGGGAGATCTGTAGTTGGGTGGGGCGGTGGGGGGGGGGGGGGCCCACCCGAAAACCAACCCAGGGGGGAGGATTGGGCCCACCAATGAGCCCACAGTCCAGCACCACCACCCCCAACAACCCCCCCCACTTT
>NZ_JBRRDR010000028.1:0-61005 GCF_056759755.1 Stenotrophomonas sp. STEN046 | reverse complement strand
GGTGCTTGAACTCATCGGTGTAGCTACGGCGGGTGATACGGGACATAAGGGACCTCCAAGTGCGATCAAAGTATCGCTTCTTGGCGTCTGCCTACGGGGAGCCAGATCAGTGAGCGCCATGGATGGCGCGACCGAGCCTCCATGGATGGATTCACGGCGTCCCCCGCAACCGGACCCACCCCGCCATCCCACGAATCACCCGCTGTTGCTGTTGCTGTTGCTGTTGCTGTTGCTGTTGCTGTTGCTGTTGCTGTTGCTGTCGCCGTAGCTTCGGCCTCTGCGGGCGCCGGGCGCAGCCCGGCCAGAACCCCCTACAACGCCCGATACGCCCGCTCGGCCGCATCCAGCACATTCCCCGGCGCGAACTGTTCGCCCAGGTAGTGCAGCGATTGCCGATGCTGCTGCAGCGAGCGATGCGCGGCACCGGGTCCGAGCAGCATCTGCTCGAACTCGATCAGGTCCTGCAGGATGCGCCAATGCCGGTACCAGGCAATCCAGCGCGGGTCGCCAAGATCGCCGCCATAGCCATCGGCAAAGCCCAGCGGATGCTCGCGTCCCCAACGGCCACCCACCGCCGCGCCCACGAACATGAGGTCGCGCTCGCGCGGCGCCAGCGCCAGGCCATCCCAGTCGATCAGATGCAGGGCATCGTCCTGCCCCATCAGCAGGTTGCCGGCATGCAGGTCGGTGTGGCACAAGCGCAGCGTGGGCGCCTCATCCTTCAGCAACCCACGCAGCACTTCAGCGCGCTGGTGCAGTTCTTCAATACGCGATCGCTGCTGTTCCCACAGCGCCAGGAACGCTCTGCCGGAACCCTCCGTTGCCTGCCCCAGCAACGATGCATCCTGCAGCCAGCCACCCACCGTATCGTTGGCGGCCGTTTCCAGCCGCAGCGTCGGCAGCGCCTCGCGCAGTGCCAGCGGAAGCTCGGCGTCATGCAGTTGCCACAGCACGTGGCCCAGCCGCCGCCACTGCGCGCGGCTGAGTGGCGCCTCGAATCCGGACTGGCCCTCGATGTACGGGAACAGCGTGAACTGCAGGCCCCAGCGCTGCACCGACGCGCCACCGGCCAGCGCAGGCCAGGGTGCAACGATCTCAGCGATATCCAGTGCGCCGCGCAACCAGTGCAGGCTGTCCCATACCGCTGGAGACACCTGGAAGTTCCGGCACTTCAACCACCATTGGCCCTGGCGCGCGTCGATGCGGAAAACACACGCATTGGCATCGGCACCCACCGGGCGTGGCACCACCGCCGTGGCATGGATGTCGTAGGACTGCTGCAGGACCTCAACGATCTGCTGCGCTGAAGCGAATGACATGGAGGCAGGCGTACTGTGATGACTGCCTCCACTATCGCAGAAGCACCCACATCCGCACAGGCGAACCGGTCACAACATCATTGTCCTGCGACGAAAGAACGCACCTGCGAACTAGCCTGCAATACGCCGCATCACCCACTCCAAAGGCCCCCGCGTGAACCGCCAGGACCACAGCCATGCAGCGGCCGTTGCCAGCATCAGAAACAGCAGCGCAGCCATCAGCACCACGGCAAGGCCTGCGCTGCCATCGAGCAGGCCCAGCCATTCCAGCGTGCCCATGCCCAGCAGGATGTGTGCCACATACAGCGTCAGTGTCATCCGCCCGGCCGCGGTGAAAGGCTGCAGGCCATCACCGGGCACCACCCGCGCCAGCCACAGGCAAGCGGCGATCATCGTGCAGGCAGCGCCCGCACCGGTCAGCAGGTAGGCCGGGCCAGGCGGCATCGGCTGGGTCATCAACCAGGCCTGCCAGGGACCACCCTGCCCCCACTGCTGCACGCCCCACCCGGCCAGCATCAGCAGCAGGCCATGCAGCAGCAGCGCCCGCTGCAGCCGTGGCTGCGACAACGGCAGGCGTGCCAGCAGCATGCCCAGCAGGAAGAAGCACAGCCATGGCAGGACAGGATGGAAGCCATTGAACAGCAGATTGCGCAGCGCGCCAGGCGCCTGCCACAACCCGGCATAGTGCAGCGTCTGCCAGTCCCACCCTGCGCTGTAGTCCCAGCGCAGCAGCGCCCAGAACGAGACCGCCGCCAGAGCGATCATGCTGCCCGCCAGTACGCGCGGTGATGCGCGCAGCCACAGCACGGCCAGTGCGAAGTACACCGCGTAGTAGTGGAGGATATCGGCGGGAAACACGGTCAGGTTGAGCAGCCCGAGCACGGCCAGGAACAGCGCGCGGCGCCAGGTCTGTGTCGTGGCCTGCCACCACGGCTGCCGCTGCGTGGCCAGCACCAGCCCCAGTCCGGCCAGCGTCACGAAGGTGGCCGAGGCCTTGCCTTCCAGCAGGTGGAAGAACGCGGCAAGCAGCCCGCCATCATCGGCCTCGACCGCCATGGCCAGACGGAAATTGACCAGTACCATGCCGGCCAGTGCGAGGTAGCGCGCCAGATCCAGCCCATGCAACCGCCGATCATCGGCGCTCATGCACGCGCACCCAGCAGTACTGCCAGCAGGTCTGGTCCCAGCACCGCGCCAATGGTATCGCTGGCTTCACCCAGGCCCTGGCGCAGCGCATCGCTTTCCACCGCGTCCAGCAGCACCTGCGCCTGCAGCGGTGCCGCCAGCAGCGGGCGGCGGCGTTCGCGCCTTGCCACGCGCTCCAGCGCCTCGGCCAATGCCTGCAGCACGCGCCTGCGGTTGCCCGCAAACGCCTCGGCCACGGCCGGGTTGCGAGCGCTTTCGGCCAGCACTTCAACACTCAGCAGGGCCCACGCCGGCTGCCGACACATCGCATGGAAATCCTGCAGGAACGCCAGCGTCGCGGCACGCTCACCGTTGCCGGCGGCCAGGCGCTGCAGCATCGGTGCCAGCTCATCGTGCTCGGCCACTGCCGTCTGCAGGATCAGCGCCTCCTTGCCCGGGAAATGGTTGTACAGGTTACCCAGGCTGACCCCGGCCGCCTGCGCGATGTCGCGCATGCTGGTCTGGTGGAAGCCCTTGGCCAGGAAACACTGCAGGGCCGCCTGCAGGATCTGGGTGACGCGCTGTTCGTTGCGGTCGTTGCGGTTCATGCGCTCAAGACTGAACGAACGTTCGCTCATTTTGAAGTGCCGGGCAGGCGTCCATGCTGCCCGCGTTCAGCCACACCGGCTTGACCCCAACCATGGTTGAGGGTCGATCATGCCCGGCCGGCGCAGCACTGAAGACCCGCATGCACTCAGAAGAATTCATCCAGCAGGCGGTAGAACGCCAACCGCCGCTCATCGGCGGCGATGCCATAGCGGGCCAGCAGAGGCGCAACCCAGCGCGTGTGATCGTAGTTGTGCACCAGGCTGCGCGCAGCCAATGCCAGATCCTGGCAACGATCGGCCACGCCCAGCCGGCCGCAGTCGATGAAGCCACTGAAGCCACCGTTCACCGCCATCAGGTTCGGCAGGCAGGCGTCACCGTGGGTAACCACCCGGTCCTCATCGGCCGGCAGGCCTGCCATCAGCTCGGCCAGAACCTGCTCCGGGGTCTGCCCCAGCCGTTCGCCGTCGAAATCATCCGCATCCACCTGGCCGGCCTCGACCCGGGCCCGCGCATTGCGCACGCGCACCGACAGCGGCTCGTCGAACGGACAGGCGGCAACCGGCAGCGCGTGCAGGCGGCGCAATGCATCGGCCAACAGTTCCACTACCTGCTGCGGGGCAAGTTCCGGCGAGGATGCAAGGTCACGCCCGGGCAATGCGCTCATCAGCAGCCAGCGCCGGCCACCCTCTTCGGCCACCGCGAGTACCTCGGGTGCGGGCAACTGCTGCGCCCGCAGCCAACGCAGGCGCTGGATTTCCCCTGCCAGTTCGCTGAAGGCATCGATCGCTTCGGATTTCAGGAACGCATCGGCGTGACCCGGACGCTGCACCCGCGCGACATCCGCACGCGAGGCGCCAATCGACTGCACCTGCACCCGGGCAGCGCTGAGCATCGCCGTCCACGCCGCAGGCAACGGCATTGCTGCAACGCCTCTGGTTTCATCTTCCATTCGTCGCTGTCCTGCATCACCGGGCCGATGGATTCTCACCCGGCCCCCTGTGCGGGCGCAAAGGAGTACGCATGAAACTGATGATCATCGGCGCCAGCAAGGGCCTCGGGCGCACCTTCGTGGAAGGTCTGTGCCAGCCGGGCGACACGGTGATCGGTGTCTCGCGCCGCCGCCCCGTCCAACTGGCCTGCCCGCAGGGCGTCGAGCTGCAGTGGATCGAGGCTGACCTGTCCCAGCCGTTGATCGCGGCCGAGCACATTGCCGCGCAGTCACCGGCCGACCTGGACGTGCTGATCCACAACCTCGGCATCTGGGAAGAGACTGCCTTCAGCGACGACTACGCCTTCCTCAGCGAAACCGACAGCGCCCTGGCGACACTGGTGGACGTCAACATCACCGCCACCCTGCTGCTGCTCAAGCGACTGTTGCCACGCCTGCTCGGCAGCCGCCGGCCACAACTGGTGCTCACCGGGTCGACATCGGGCCTGGCAGGCAGCGGCCGTCCCGAGGTGGCATTCGGCGCGTCCAAATTCGCCCTCAACGGTATCGCCGACGCACTGCGCGAGGGCTTCCGGACGCAGCGGCTGGCGGTGACCACGCTGCAGCTGGGCTATCTGAATACCGACGACGCGCTGGGCGTGCCCGTGCACGCAGCCGCCGCGCGCGGCGATGGCGCGCAGGTGCCGGTGCACGATGTGGTGGCGATGGTGCGGGCCCTGCTGGCGCTGTCGCCGTCCGGTTTCGTGCGCGAACTGGTGCTGCCCGCAATCAACGACACGCGCTTCTGACCTCGCTGCCGCTCAGCCAAGCCACATCGAAAGTTCCACGTCATCGGCAAAGGGCAGCGACAGATAGCCTGCCGACGGTGTGCGCACGCGCTGCAGGTACTGCGGGCTGTCGTCGGCGTTGTCGGCCACCACCAGCGCACCCGGGCGCAGGTGCGGCTGCACAAGATCCAGCACGTCCTCGTACAGCACCTTGGCGCCATCCAGCAGCACCAGGTCGATCGTGTCGGGAAGATCGGCCGCCAGCGTCTGCAGCGCATCGCCCACGCGGATCTGCACAAGATCCTGCAGCCTGGCCTGGCGCAGGTGGTCTTCGGCGCGGCGTGCCTTCTCCGGCTCGAACTCGGTGGTGATCAGCTGGCCGCCGCCGTTGTCGCGCAATGCGGCGGCCAGATGGATGCTGGAGATGCCGAACGACGTACCGAACTCAACAATGGTGCGCGCCCCGGTGCTGCGTGCCAGCAGATACAGCAGGCGCCCCGTCTCGGCCGACACCGGCAGCCACAGGTCCTTCAGCAGTTCGCCGTACAGGCGCCGGTATTCGCTGCGACTGCCGAGCAGGCGCTGGCGCTCTTCGGGCGACACCGCCGTCAGCGCCGGGCTGATCGCGGTGTCTGCTTCGTTGAACAGGCGTACCAGCAGCGGCGCGACCGGGGTTGAGGTCAGGGTGGACATGGCAGGTGTTCCTTTCTGTGGCGGGGTTAGAATGCGAATGATTCGTCGCAATCAAGCTTAGGCGCGACGCCGCCATCTGCCTATTCGCATTGGAAACCGCCCATGCCCGAACGTCGCCCGCCGCAGATTTCCTCGAGAAAACAGCCTCGCCAGGCACGATCGAACGACCTGGTCGCCGCCATCCTGGAAGCCGCTGCTCAGGTTCTGCAGCACGAAGGGGCTACCCGATTCACCACCGCGCGGGTGGCCGAACGCGCCGGAGTGAGCGTCGGTTCGCTCTATCAGTATTTCCCGAACAAGGCGGCGATCCTGTTCCGGCTGCAACGCGACGAATGGCAGCGCACCGGCGCGATGCTGCGCGATATCCTGCAGGACGGCGGGCAACCGCCACTGCGACGCCTGCGCAGGCTGGTGCATGCGTTCATCGCTTCCGAATGCGAAGAGGCACAGATGCGCGGCGCATTGAGTGATGCCGCGCCGCTGTACCGCGATTCGCCGGAGGTCAATGAAGCCCGCGGCGAAGCCGATGCTGCGATGCTCGCTTTCATGGCCGAAGCATTGCCTGCCGCTGCGCCGAAGGTGCGTGCGCTGGCGGTGGAGCTGATCGATACCACGCTGGCCGCTGTCGGCCGCGAATTCTCCAGCGCGCCACGCACGGCCGCACAGATCCGCATCCAGGCCGACGCCCTGGCCGACATGTTCTGCGCCTATCTGCAGCAGCTGGGTGCAGTGCCGCTCCCCGCGCGCCCGAAGGCACGGCGTTACACGGCGTAGAAACCCAGGAACATTGCCACTGCCGATTCGGCCACGTGCGTGCGCTCAGCCGGTGCCAGCGGGGCCTGACCCATGGTCACCTGTGGCCAGAACGCAAAACTTTTCACCAACCCCTGCAGCTGATGGCCTGCAAATTCCGGGTCGACCCGGCGCAGCCGGCCATCGGCGATGGCCGCGCGGATCCATGCGCTCACCCCGCTTTCCTTCTCGCCCATGCGGCAGACAATGGCCTGCGCGCGGTCGGGGGAATGGATGATCTCGGCCATGGCCACCCGTGCCAGGTCGATGAAGTTCGCATCGCCCAGCAGGTCCAGTTTCTGCCCCAGCAGCTGCAGCAACTGGGCGTCCAGCGGCTGATCGGCGCGGTAGGGCAGCTCCACGCTGGCCACGCTGCTTTCCCACAGCTCTTCCAGGATCAACGCGAACAGCTCTTCCTTGCTGGGGAAGTGGTTGTAGACCGTGCGCTTGGACACCCCGGCCACGGCCGCGATGCGGTCCATGCTGGTGGCCTCGTAGCCGGCGGCACGGAACTCCTCCACCGCCGCGCGCACGATGGCTTCGCGCTTGCGGTCGGTCAGGCGTTGCGGGGCACGGGACATGGCAGGACCAGATAGCTGAACGGACTGCGTGATTTTACACCCGACGGTGTACTTTCCTGAAATCGGAAACTACACTGTGCAGTGTACCCAGCCGACGTCACCCATGAAGCGCCTGCTCCTTGTCCTCCTGCTTGGAATCCTCGCCGTGACCGCCTACACCTTCTGCAAGTCCTGGTCCCTCCCCGACTTCGCCGATTCGCCGCAGTACCGCGATGGCAAGTTCCGCAATGCCCTGCCGAAACCGGCGATGGGCCTGCGCGATGGCCTGGAGATCTGGTGGACCTTCCTGTTCAACAAGCCCAAGGGCACCGTGCCCACGCAGCCGATCCCGGTGCAGGCGCTTGACCGCGCCACGCTGGACGCCGCGCCGGACCGCAGCCTGTTCCGTCTGGGCCATTCGACCCTGCTGCTGAAGCTGCGTGGCCAGTACTGGCTGACCGACCCGGTGTTTTCCGAACGCGCCTCGCCGGTGCAATGGATGGGCCCTGCACGCTTCCATGCCCCGCCCATCAGCATCGAGGAGCTGCCACCGATCGCCGGCGTCATCCTCTCGCACAACCACTACGACCACCTCGACCATGCGGCCGTGATGAAACTGGCCGGCAAGACCGCGCGCTTCATCGCACCGCTGGGTGTGGGCGACCAGTTGATTGCCTGGGGCGTGGATGCGGCCAAGGTCGAGCAGATGGACTGGTGGCAGACCACCGAAGCGGCTGGCCTGCGCCTGACTGCCACCCCTGGCCAGCATTTTTCCGGGCGCGGGCTGGGCGACAGCGATCGCAGCCTGTGGGCCTCCTGGGTGATCCAGGATGATGATTTCCGCATCTTCTTCAGTGGCGATACCGGCTATTTCGATGGCTTCAAGGCCATCGGCGAGAAGTACGGTCCGTTCGACCTGACCATGATCGAAACCGGCGCCTACGACCAGCGCTGGGCGTTCGTGCACATGCAACCCGAACAGACCCTGCAGGCGCACCTGGACCTGCGCGGCAAGTGGCTGCTGCCGATCCACAACGGCACCTTCGATCTGGCCCTGCATGACTGGCAGCAACCCTTCGAACGGATCACCGCATTGGCTGCCGCCAGGAACGTGCCGGTGGCCACGCCGATGATGGGCCAGGCGCTGGACATGCAGTCACCACAGGCCGGTACCCGCTGGTGGGAGCAGGTGGAACTGTAACGGCCCGTCGAACAGCGACCGTCAACCGGGGCGCTGAAGCAGCCGTTCCTGTTGCGTGGCCACATTTATCTGAAGCGCGGCGGCGGCGAGCTCCATGAGCTCGCTGCTGACCTTCTGGCTGCCGCGCGCCTGCAACCACGAAAGAACATCGGTCAGGTGCCAGATCGATGCACTTCCTTCGTGAACCGGTACTGGAAACGTCTGCGGATGCGATAGAAGCAGCTTCCGCATGTTCTGTCGTGACATGCCCAGCAGGTCTGCTACATCCGTCAGCCCGACCAGGTCGGGACTGACTTCGATCAACTCTGCATCGGGCACGGCTGTCCGCACATCTGCAAGCGCAGACAGCACTGCCTGGCGAGCACTGGCCGCCTCGCGGCAGAATTCAAGCGCCAGCCTCCCCGGCCTGCCAATACCCAGCAGTGCATCGTCGCAACCGGCATCTGCAAGACGCTGCTCAAGCGAGCCGGCGTCGGTACCGACGTCCGGCAGGCGATATTTGACCGTGAAGTTGAATTCCGTCATCGACGTTTCCCTGGAAGGGTTGGCGGGTGCGTCAGCGTGCGCGGTTGTCCACAAGGTTGTCAGATGACAACCCTGCTGAATTCGATCAATCACTGGACCCTACAGCTTCGCCATCGCCGTACCAGAGCCAACCCAGTCAGAGCTCCGGCTGCGCCAACTCTCCCTTGCCGGTACAGCGTCCCCTGCGCGAACAGATATGTGCGCGTTGATGAAAATCTGCCCCCCGCCCGGCGTACGGATATTGCGACGCGTCATGTAACCGGTTACATCCCTTGCTAGCGTAGGCCCGCCCGTTCCCGGGCCTGCTGATGCGAGGCCGCTGCAATGACGTTGAGTGCTGACCGCTGGACCGTCCCCTGCCTGCCGAACCAACGCCTTTCCGCGGCCCTGCTGCTTGGCCTCACACTGGCCACTACCGCCGCCGCGCAGACCCTTCCACCGCGCGCGCAGTGGCAGGCCAGCGCGTCGTCGCAGCAGGTTCCGGCGATGGCGATCAGCCACCTGATCGACAACGATCCCAAAACAGTCACAGGCGGTGCCTTCAGCCCGGGCCACTGGTTCCAGATCGATCTTGGCAAACCGACGATGCTGGCCGGCGCCCGCCTCACCTGGGATGTATCCAATCCCGAAGGCTATTCGCTGCAGACCTCGCTGGATGGCACGCAGTGGCAGACCGCCTACACCATGGCCGACTCGCTGGGCGGTGTTGAAACCCTGTACTTCGCGCCGCGCCAGGCCCGCTACCTGCGCCTGGCCAGTCCACAGCGCACGTCGGACTGGGGCGTGTCGATCTTCGAGATGGAACCGCTCGACACTGCGCTCAGTGCACGCGTGGCAGGGCTGGATGCAGTCCAGTCGGCCGCGCTGTGGCAGGGCACAGGCACGGTCGCCATTCCCGCGGGGAAGGACGGTCACTCCACACTCGATATCGCCCTGCCCCGCGCTCAGGCCAGTACCGGCCTTGCAGTGGAATGGGCCGGTGCGCACGGCGCCGCACGCCTGCAGGCGCAGGATGCGCAGGGCCAGTGGCATGAACTGGCCCGCGACACGCAGGCCGCGACGCGGCAGCAGAGCTGGTTGGCGGCCGACGCGCCACGCGACATCAAGGCACTGCGTCTGACCGTGGAAGGCGATGCGCCGCAGGTGAAGCGCATCCGCCTGCTCGGCCCGAAGGCGGTGATGACACCGATGAAGCGCTACCAGATTGTTGCCGGCGGTGCGCAGCGCGCGTTGTTCCCGGCGTCGCTGCACATGCAGCAGACCTACTGGACAGCAGTGGGCGTCCACGCCGGCCGGCAGAAATCGATCTTCGACGAATACGGCAACATCGAAGCCTACAAGGGCGCGCCGCTGGTGCAGCCGATCTGGCGCAGTGCCGACGGCCGCGCGACCGGCGCCGCCGATCAGCCGGTACAGCACGCGCTACGCGATGGCTGGAAGCCGATGCCGTCCGCCACCTGGTCACCGCAGCCCGGGCTGGAACTGCGCAGCGAAGCCTTCGCCATCGAGCGCGGTGGACAGCCGGTCACCTTGGTCCGCCATCAGCTGCACAACCTCGGCACCACGCCCATCGAAGGGACGTTGACGCTGGCGGTGCGACCCATGCAGATGAACCCGCCGTGGCAGAACGGTGGGCTGTCGCCCATCCGCACAGTCGCCGTTGCAGGCAATGCGGTGCGCATCAACGGCCGCACCCTGCTGCAGTCGCTCACGCCGGTGGGCACGGCCGGTGCAGCGCCGTTCGGCCAGGACGGCAGCACCGAAATCACCGCGGCCATCGCCACCGGTCAACTGCCTGCGGCGCAACAGGCAGACGATGCCCAGGGACTGGCGGCAGCGGCCGTCAGCTACCCCATCCGCCTGGCAGCCGGTGCCACCGAATCGGTGGTGCTGGCCTTCCCGCTCGGCACCGCCGCTGCCGACGCCGAGGGCGCACTGCCGCAGGCACCGGCCGTCGATCTCAGCGGGTTGCCAGGCGATGCCGGCAAGGCCTTCGACACCCTCGCCAAGCGCGCATCCGCCGATTGGCAGGCACGCCTGGGCCAGGTCGGCCTGCGCCTGCCCGATCCTTCGCTGGTGGACATGCTGCGCGCACAGGCCGCTTACATGCTGATCAACCAGACGGGGCCTGCCATGCAGCCCGGCCCGCGCAACTACAACCGCTCTTTCATCCGCGACGGCATGGCCACCTCGGCGGTACTGCTGCGCATGGGCGAAGCGCAGGTGGCCCGTGACTACCTGGCCTGGTACAGCGAGCACGGCGTGCATGCCAATGGCTTGGTCTCGCCCATCCTCAACGACGACGGCAGCGTCAACACCGGCTTCGGTTCGGACATCGAGTACGACAGCCAGGGTCAGTACGTAACGCTCGTGGCCGACGTCGCACGGCTGGATGGCGGACCGGAATCGGTGCGCGCCTACCTGCCCAAGGTAAAGGCCGCGCTGCGCTTCCTGCAGGCGCTGCGTGAGCGCACGCTGGTGCCCGGGTACATGGCCGACCAGCCATCGCCACAGCGCTTCGCCGGCATCCTTGCACCTTCCATCAGCCACGAAGGTTACCCCTCGCCCACCCACAGCTACTGGGACGACTACTGGGGCCTGAAGGGCTGGCACGACGGCGCATGGTTGGCCGAATCGCTGGGCGATCATGAGACCGCCACGTGGGCGCGCGAACAGTACAAGGCGCTGTATGACGCGCTGCACGCCTCGATCCGGGCAACGATGGCGTGGAAGGGCATCGACTTCATTCCCTCTTCCGCCGACCTCGGTGATGGCGACCCGACCGGCGTCTCGATCGCGCTGGACCCCACCGGAGCGCAGAGCGTGCTGCCCGCCGATGCGTTGCGCACCACCTTCGCCCGTTACCTGGACGATGTGCGCAAGCGCAGGCAACCGGGCGCGCTCTACGCCTATACGCCGTATGAAATCCGCAACGTGCTGAGTTACGTGCACCTCGGCCAGCCCGAAGCGGCCGATGAGCTCCTGCAGGGCCTGCTGCACGATCGCAGGCCGCTGGAGTGGCAGGTGCTGGCCGAGGTCGTGCATTCGCGGCTGCGCTTCCCGCGCTACCTGGGCGACATGCCGCACACCTGGATTGGCGCCGAGTACGGCCGCACCCTGTTCGGCATGCTGATGCGCGAGGACGATGATGCGTTGTCGCTGCTGCCGGGTACGCCGCCGTCGTGGGTGGCCGGCGAAGGCCTGGCGGTCGACCGCCTGCCCACCGCCTACGGCACCTTGCAGATGCAGGCCCTCCAGCGCGACGGCAACCTGACCGTGTCACTGGGCAAGGGGCTGCGCAAGGGCACGCCGGTACGCGTATGGTGGCCGAGCCGAACCCTGCCCAGCGAAGTGCGCGTCGATGGACGGGTTGTACAGAACTTCGACAAGGACGGGGTGCTGCTCGATGCGCCGTTCCGTAAGCTGGAGGCACGCTGGTAAGGCCGGGCCGAGCCCGGCCAAGCGCACAAGGCCGCTACAACGCCGGCAACCCCGGCGGATTGGTCTGCGAATGCGGCACCGCCTCTTCGGCCACGTTCCAGCGCGCCAGCACCCTGGCGTAGGTACCGCTGCCGATCTGGGTGTTCAGTGCCTGGGTCACCGCATCGGCCAGGCCACTGCCCTTGCGCGTGGTCACCGAAATCGCCGCCGCATCGGGCCAGCCACCCGGGAACAGGCCCACCCGCCGCACCTTGCCATCGCGTGCCGAATAGGCGCCGGTGGCATTGGGCTCGAAGGAAACATCGGCGCGACCGGTGATCACCGCCAGCCGCCCGATCACCGCGTCATCGAAGTACTGGTACTGCACCGGCTTCAGGCCGGCGGCGATGTTCTGCCTGTCCCACTGCCGCAGGATCTGGTCCTGGTTGGTACTGGCCCCCACCACCACCTTCAGCCCTGCGACGTCGGCGGGTGTGGCGATCTTCTGGATGGGCCCATCGGTGCGGGTATAGATGCCCAGCAGGTCGAAGCGATAGCTGGAGAAATCGAACTTCTTCTTGCGCTCTTCGGTCACCGTCACGTTCGACAACACCGCGTCATACTTGCCCGATTCCAGCCCCAGCGGCCAATCGGCCCAGGCCACCGGCACCACCACCAGCTTCAGGCCCAGGCCATCGGCGATCAACCGGGCGATGTCCGGCTCGACGCCCACCACTTCCCTGCTGTCAGCACCGTAGTCAGCCAGTGGCAACTGCCCGGGATGGGTGGCGATGGTGAAAGCGCCGGGAGTAACGAATCGATAGCCGGGCGGAATCAACGCCTGCGCCTTTGGATCTGCGGTGCCCTTCAGTATCTCCGCGTTGCTGGCGGCCAGCGATGTCGCCACCACGGGCACGCCATCGGGCGCCTGGCGCACGCGCGAGTAAACGATGCCGGCAATACCGATGACCAGTACCCCGACGATCAACAAGGTGCTGCGTGCGGGACGTCGCTGCGATGCAGGGCTCATGGGTTCTCTCGAAAAGGGGGCTACAGGGTCGTGGCCAGGAAATCGGCGGTACGTTGCTGGCGCGGGCGCTCGAACAGCGCATCAGGTGTGCCCTGCTCGATCACCCGGCCCTGGTCCATCATCACCACGTGGTCGGCAACGCGACGGGCGAAACCGAGTTCATGGGTCACGATCACCAGCGTGGTTCCCGAGCTGGCCAGTTCCTCGATGACACTCAACACTTCGGCAACAAGCTCCGGGTCCAGTGCCGAGGTCGGCTCGTCGAACAGCAGCACCTTTGGCTGCAGCGCCAGCGCGCGGGCGATGGCCACGCGCTGCTGCTGGCCACCGGACAGCTGGCGCGGGAAGGCATCGGCCTTGTCGGCCAGCCCGACCCGCTCCAGCAAGCTGCGCGCCTGCTGCACGGCCTGCGCCCGCGACAGACCGCGCACGGCCATCGGTGCCTCGATGATGTTCTCCAGCGCGGTCAGGTGCGGGAACAGGTTGAATCCCTGGAACACCATGCCGACCTCCGCGCGGCGGCGGCGGATCTCGCTTTCGGGCAGTTCGTACAGGGTGTCGCCGTCGCGGCGATAGCCGATCAGCTGCCCGCCCACGGTCACAAAGCCGCTGTCAGCGCGTTCCAGATGATTGATCAGCCGCAGCAGCGTCGACTTGCCGGCACCGGAGGGGCCGATCAACACCGTCACGCTGCCGGCCTTCAGCTCAAGATCCACCTCATCCAGCACGGTCTGCCCGCCGAACTGCTTGCCGACGCCGCGCAGCGACACGGCTGCACCACCGCCGGCGGCGATCGGCGTGCCGAGCGAGGCGCGTACCGATGGTGCGGACACGCCCGGTGTGGCCTTGCGACGGGAGACGGACGACACCCGCGAAATGCTGCGCTCGCGCTGCAGCTGCCCGCGCGCGAAGCGCTTCTCCACCCGCTGCTGCAGCAGCGACAGCACCGTCAGGATCAGCAGGTACCAGACGGTGGCCACCATCAACAGCGGCACCACTTCCAGGTTGCGGCGGTAGATGACCTGCACGGTGTAGAACAGCTCCGGCAGCGCCAGCACGTATACCACCGACGTGCTCTTGGCCAGGCCGATCACATCGTTGAATGCCGCCGGCAGGATCGAACGCATCGCCTGCGGCAGGATGATGCGCCGAACCTGGCGACCACGCGGCAGGCCCAGGGCGGCTGCCGCTTCGTACTGGCCGTGATCCACCGACAGGATGCCACCGCGGATGACCTCGGCAGAGAACGCCGCCTGGTTCAGGGTCAGGCCGAGCACCGCCGCAGTGAACACACCGATGAGCTGCGTGGTCGGGTACGAGAACAGGCTGATGCCGGTGAATGGCACACCCAGTTCGAGGGTGCTGTACAGATAGCCCAGGTTGTTGAGCAACAGCAGCAGCACCAGCAGCGGAATCGAACGGAACAGCCACACATAGCCCCACGACACCGACGCCAGCAGCGGCGAGCCTGAAACCCGCGCCAGTGCCAGCAGCGTACCCAGTGCGAAGCCAAGGCCGGTGCCCAGTGCGGTCAACAGCAGCGTACGGCCCAATCCTTCCAGCACCGGGCGCGCAAAGAACCATTCGGCGAAGGTGCCCCAGCCCCAGCGCGGATTGCCCAGTACCGACTGCAGCGCAATCAGGATCAGCGCCAGTGCCAGTACCGTACCCACCGTCTGCAGAGGGTGGCGCGCCGGAACGATCTTCAGCGCTGGCACCTGACGGCCCGCAATCGCTTCAAGCACGGAAGAGGGTGTGCTCATGCGTGCACTTCCCGCGCCGCCACGGCAGCCACGGCCCGGGCAGCAGGGTCTGGCAGCAGCCGTTTCTCGAACGGCAGGTGCGCGATGGTCTCCGGGTCCGCGTGCAGGTCAAACAGCGCGGTGTAGCCATGGCTGAGGTACAGGCCCACCGCTTCAGGCTGGCGGAAGCCGGTCGTCAGGAACACCCTGCGATAGCCCTGCCGCGCCGCCTGCGCCTCCAGTTCCTGCAGTACGCGCCGCGCGATACCCTGCCGGCGCAGTCCCGGCAGCGTCCAGATGCGCTTGAACTCGGCGGTGTTCTCATCACGATGCGGCATGAACGCACCACCGGAGATCGCCACGCCATCGCGCAGCAACAGCACGAATGCACCGACCGGTGCGGCGAATGCCGCGGCCGGATAGCGCTGCAGCTCCTCGCGGGCGCTGCCACCGATGCGTCGGCGCACGTCCGCATAGCGGTTGTCGTACTCCTGCTCCAGGCCATCGAACAGGGGGCGCGCCAACGGGTCGTCCACCGATGTGTACAGGAATGCATCACTCATGCCGCGTCCTCCACCAGGTAATGTTCGGCCAGCCGTGCCCACAGGCTGGCGGCCGGTGCGATGGCCGCGTCATTGAACACGTAGCGCGGGCTGTGCAGCGGCGCACTGTCACCGTTGCCGACGAACACGAAACTGCCTGGGCGTGCCTGCAGCAGGAACGCGAAATCCTCGCTGGCGGTGCGCGGCGCGAACGCCTCCACCACCTGCCCGGCACCAAAACCCTGCACGGCCACATCGCGGATGTACGCGGTCTGCTGCGGATGATTGATCACGCTGGGAAAGCCACGCGGGAACTCGATCTCGGCACGCGCACCAAATGCCAGCGCGGTCTGCTCGGCAATCTCGGTGACGCGCCGGCGCAGCGTGTCGCGCACCTCCGGCAGATAGGCGCGCACGGTCAGTTTCAGTTCCACCACGTCCGGAATCACATTGGCAGCCTGCCCGCCGTGAATCGAGCCCACCGTCACCACCCCCATCTGCCGCGGGTCGACATTGCGCGACACCACGCTCTGCAGCGCCGTCACGATATGCGCTGCGGCCAGGATCGGGTCCACGCTGCCCTGCGGTTCGGCACCATGGCCGCCCTTGCCGATCACCCGCAGCCGCGCCCAGTCCACCGACGCCATCGCAGGCCCGTCGACGAAACCGAAGTGGCCCACCGGAACGCCGGGCCAGTTGTGCAGACCATAGATCGCATCCACCGGGAAGCGTTCGAACAGGCCATCCTCGATCATCTTCGACGCACCCGATCCGGTCTCTTCGGCCGGTTGGAACACCAGCTGCAGGGTGCCGCTGAAGCGCCCGTGATGTGCCAGGTAATGGGCGGCCGACAACAGGATCGCCGTGTGCCCATCGTGACCGCACGCATGCATCCGGCCCGCGTGCTGGCTGGCATAGTCCAGCCCGGACTCCTCCTGGATGGGCAACGCATCGATGTCCGCACGCAGGCCAAGTGCGCGTCGGCCGTGCCCGCGCCGCAGCGTGCCGACCACGCCGGTCCCGCCGATGCCGGTGGTCACCGCATAGCCCCACTGCTGCAGCAGCTCGGCTACCCGGGCGCTGGTGCGGTGCTCCTCGAACGCCAGCTCAGGGTGCCGGTGCAGCGCATGGCGGATGGCAATGGCCTCATCGGCGCGCGCCGCGATCCCGGGCAACACCCCGCTCGCCGCTTGCGCCGGGCCATGCCCGGCGGCTGTTGTATCCAACGAAGGCCGATGCAGAACGTTCATCGCCTCACCCCACCTTCCGCGCAGCTTCTTCGTCGGTCGCATGGCGACTGGCCTTGCGCTGCAATCCCAGATGATCGCGCAGCGTCTGCCCTTCCAGCGTGCTGCGGTGATAACCGCGCGCTTGCAGAATCGGCAGCACCAATCCCACGAAATCGTCCAGGCCCTCGCGCTGGGCAGCAAAGCCCAGAATGAAGCCATCACTGGCACCGGCATCGAACCAGCGGATCAGTTCATCGGCCACATGCTCCGGCGTACCGATGAAGTTCGGCCGCGGGCTGACCGCCTGCAGTGCCACCTGGCGCAGGCTCAAGCCCTGCTCGCGCGCATCCTGCTTGATGCGGTCGGTGGTGGATCGGAAGGAATTGGAGCCGATATCACCCAGCTCCGGGAACGGCGCATCCGGGTCGTACTGGCTGAAATCATGGTGGTCGAAGAAGCGGCCAAGATAGGCCAATGCATCGTCCAGCCCCGCCAGCGCGGCAATCGCCTGATACTTGGCTTCGGCTTCTTCGGCCGTATGGCCAACGATCGGACCGATGCCCGGGAAGATCTTGACGTCACCGGCACTGCGGCCATGGGCGATCGCCGAATTCTTCACCTTCTGGGTGAACGCGCGGGTCTCCTCCAGCGACGGCGCATGGGTGAACACCGCATCGGCATACTTGCCGGCCAGCGCGCTGCCATCGTCGGACGATCCGGCCTGGAAGATCACCGGCTGCCCCTGCGGCGAGCGCTGGATGTTGAGCGGGCCTTCCACATTGAAGAAGCGGCCCTTGTGGTCGAGGCGGCGGAACGTTTCGGGTGCGAAGAACGTGCCGCTGTCGCGCTCGCGTACGAAGGCATCGTCATCCCAGGAATCCCACAGCCCCTGCACCACCTCCAGGTACTCGTCGGCGATCTGGTAGCGCAGCGCATGCTCGGGGTGTGGCCGGCCGTAGTTGCGGCCCGAGCCCTCCAGCGGCGAGGTCACCACGTTCCAGCCCGCGCGGCCACCGCTCAGCAGGTCCAGCGAGGCGAACTGGCGCGCGACCGTGAAGGGATCGCTGTAGGAGGTGGAGAGCGTACCGGCCAGGCCGATCTTCTTCGTCGCCGTCGCCAGCGCTGACAGCAGCGATATCGGCTCGAAGCGGTTGAGGAAATGCGGAATCGATTTCTCGTTGATGTACAGCCCATCGGCCACGAACCCGAAGGCGATGCCGTTGTCCTCGGCCGTGCGTGCGATGTCGATGTAGAACTGCAGGTTGACGCTGGCATCGGTCGGGTTGGACGGGTGCTTCCAGGCGTGCATGTGGCTGCCCGGGCCCTGCAGCATGATGCCGAACGGAATGGGGCGTGGGGTCGTGCTCATGGGAATCGCTCCTGCAGGTCAGGCCACCGCCGCGCGCGGTGCGGGCGACAGCAGTTCAAGGGAGGTCAGGCGTGCGTCGAGGTCAGCCACCGGCGCATCGAGAATGAATTCACCCACGCCGAAGCGACGGTGCAGCGCGTCCAGTTCGTTGCGGACATGCTGCGCATCGCCGGACAGCACGCTCGGGCGCGTCTCTTCAATGCGGAAATCGGCCACACCCACCTGCCGTGCATACTCGGCAGCGGCCTCGGGGCTGGGCAGGTTCACTGTCTGCGCCGGGCCCAGGTGCAGCTTGTAGACCCGTAGCGCACCGACATGGCGGGCGGCGGCTTCGGCCGTCGGCGCGGCGAAGGCCACCGTGGCCAGCAACGGTGGATGCGTGGCGACCGAACGATAGGCCTCGAACGCGGCCTCGATATGGTCCGGGTCGCCATCAAAGTGCGCGGCGTACACGAAGCGCCAGCCCAGCTCGGCGGCGTGGCGCGCGCTCTGCGGGCTGGCCCCGAGCAGGAACCGCTCCGGAGCGGTCTGCGGAATCGGCCGCGCCTGCGCATCGTTGCGCGTGCCCGACAGGTACCCTTCCAGCTCGCGCAGCTGCTGGTCGAAATCGGCAAAGGCCGCTCGCCCCGCCGCCAGCGCCGCGGTGGATGCCGGCAGGCCGCCCGGCGCCTTGCCCACGCCCAGATCCACGCGGCCCGGCGCCAGTGTGGCCAGCAGGTTGAAACTCTCCGCCACCTTGTACGGCGCGTAATGACGCAGCATCACCCCGCCGCTGCCGATGCGGATGCGCCGGGTCTGCGCAAGCACCCAGGCCGCCAGCACTTCCGGTGCCGGGCTGGCCAACGCCGGTGCCGCGTGGTGCTCGGCAAACCAGTAACGGTGGTACCCCAGCTGTTCGGCGCGCTGCGCCAGCTGCAGGCTGTTGCGCAGTGCCTGCTCGGGCGTGCCACCCTCGGCCACCGGGCTCTTGTCCAATACGCTGGTGAGGTAACTCATCGTCGCGTCCTCGCTCAGGGGTGGGCCACGGGGATGCCCAGCAGGCCGTTCAACGCCGCCAGGATCGGCTCGGCACCGGAGATGTACTGCCGATGCTGGTACTCACCACTGGCGTGTTCATTGACAACGCCCTGCGGCAACACCAGCTTCGGCAGCGACTGGTCCTGCTCGCCGATTTCGGCGATCACCTCGCGACGCGGACGGCTGAAGCCGATGCGACGCACATCCAGCTGCGCGTCCAGGCCTTCGATGCTCGACAGCGCGCCTTCCAGCAGCAGGCTGTGCCGGCAGAAGAAGCGCTGGCCTGGCAGCGCACCGTCTTCGAAAGCACGGTCCAGCAGGAACAGAATGGGTTTGGGGGTTGCGTCTACAGCCACGGAGTCGTCCTCAGGGGGGCCGGCAGTGCAGTGCCGCTTGGATATCGATGCTAGAGAAGGACGGCGCGCCACCTGCGCCGGAACTCGACAATCCACGGTCGGATCCGGCCATGCAGATGCAGGTTGGCAATAAGCAGACTGCTGCCCGTTATGGCCGCGCGTGGCGTCAGGCTGCCTGCGCGGGCGCACGCCAGCCGAGCGCCGGCGCGATGTCCTCGATCACGGTGGCGAGGATGCGCCGGCAGTCCTGTTCGGGAAGCTCGTAGGGCAGCTCCACGCGCAGTTCGTCCACCTGCTGCAGCAGCGGGTCGGCCTGCAGCTGGGCGATCACCTGTGCGCTGCTGCCGACCACATCGGGCGCGAACATCACGCGTCGCGGCCCCTGCGGCGACAGCGTGCGCGCATGCCGCTGCGCGGTGAAGGCAGCGATCCGCCGGCGTGTGGCCGCATCCACGCCATCGGTAGGCACCAGCACCCGTCCCACCGCCACGCGGTGCGGGCTGTCCAGCCGCAAGGCAGCGCGATAGGCCTGCAGGTGCTGCAACTGTGCGACAAAGAAGTCATCGCTGCTCTCGGCACGATTGACGTTGCCCAGCAGCAGATGCAGCCCCTGCGCACCCGCCGCGTGCGCAGACTGCAGGGAACCGGCGCCATACCAGACCCGGTTCACCAACCCCGGCGCGTGCGGCTGCAATCGGGGGCGATAGCGCGTCGCGGCATTGCCCACCTCGGCATCGGCAGTACCCAGCGGACCGCCACGCAAGGCATCCAGCAACCGCTCAACGCGCGC
This sequence comes from Stenotrophomonas sp. STEN046, assembly GCF_056759755.1. Classification (NCBI taxonomy): domain Bacteria; kingdom Pseudomonadati; phylum Pseudomonadota; class Gammaproteobacteria; order Lysobacterales; family Lysobacteraceae; genus Stenotrophomonas; species Stenotrophomonas sp. STEN046. The sequence continues at coordinate 40,970 of NZ_JBRRDR010000028.1, read as the reverse complement.
ATGCGAAAAATCAATGGTCGCCGGGTCACCGTCGAACAACAGATGCCCGACCAGTTCGGCATATGGCGGTGGCCCGGTGCTGACGCCCACCTGCAGCCGTCCCCCGGCCAGCGCATCCAGCAGCGAAAGATCCTCGGCCAGGCGGAAGGGCGTCTCATAGCCCAGCTGGATGACCGCACTGCCCAGCTCGATACGGTGGGTGTGCTGGCTGGCCGCGGCAAGGAACACCGCCGCCGAACTGATGCCCGGTTCCAGGTGGCGATGGCGCACCCATGCACCGTCGTAGCCCAGCTGTTCGGCGAAGGCGATCAGGTCCAGCGTGGCATCCAGGCCCGCGCGCGGTGCGTCGGGCAGGTAGCTGCCTGGCGTCAGCAAGGCCAGGTGCCGCAACTGCACCGCCATGGCTCACGCGATCCGGCGCAGCGGCGCCGGCAACGCCGCTGCTGATGAAAGCAGATACCCGGCGGCACGTTCGGCGGCCAGCTGGATACGCGCCTGCAGTGCCCCACTGTTCACCGCATCGCCATCGAAATCCGCGGGCGTGGCGTAAACCCCGATCGGCAAGGTATGCGCCTGCAGGAAACTGAAAAGAGGCCGCAGCTGATGGTCGATCACCAGCGCATGGCGCTCACTGCCACCGGTTGCTGCCAGCAGTACCGGCGTATCCACCAGGGCCTCCAGCGCGATGAAATCGATCAGATGCTTGAACAGCCCCGGATACGAGCCGCGATACACCGGGGTGGCCGCCACCAGCAGCTGCGCCGACTCGATGGCAGCCAACGCCTGCTCCACCTGCGGCTCCAGCTCGCTGCGCTGCAGCGCCTGCCCCAACGAACGCGCGATCGGTGCCAGCTCCACCCACTCCACGCTGATGTTCAAGCGTTCGTGCAGCGCATCCAGAACATGCCGCACCAGCAGCAACGTACGCGAATTGACCGACGCCGTCGGCGAACCAATCAGTGCAACCACTCTCAACGCAGATGACATGAAACCCTCCTCGGTAGCGCCGGGCCGCGCCCGGCGACGCTTTGCATGAACCTCAGAACCGGTAGTTGACGCGCCCGTACCAGAACGTCCCGATATTGCTCAGCACATCACCGCTGTCCCAGGTGGTTTCAATGCTGGCCACATCGGTTGCACTGCGTGCGTACCCGGGTACCTTGCGCGTGCGCTTGTCGAACAGGTTGTTGATGCCCAGCGCCGCGCTCCAGCCAGCGCCCAGCTCCACGCCACCGGACAGGTTGGTCACCAGCACCGGGGGCTGCTTGTACTCCACGCCGTTGTTCAACCGCTTGATCGGGCCGTAGTAGGTGAAATCCACGTTTGAGCGCCAGCGCCCGTGCTGCCAGCCCAGGCCGGCCACCTGCGTGTACGACGGCGTGCGGAAGCGCAGCGCGTACTCGCCCGACTTGGTCAGCAGATTGATGTTCGGCAAACCCTGCAACGCCTGTGGGATCGCACTGACCTTCTGCACCGTGGTACGCCCCACGTTCGCCGCATAGCTCCAGCGCAGCTTGCCCCACGGCGTCTCCTGGTTGGCTTCCAGGGTCAGCTCCACGCCGCGCGTACGGGTATCACCCACGTTGGTGAAGTAGCTGGCATAGAAGGCATCACCGGGCAGGATGCTGATGCCTGCTGTTCCCAACAGCGCGTCGATGGTGTTCTTCTGCGCGGCACTCAGCACGGTGCCGCTGTTGTCGGTCACCCGCGCCGGGTCCTGAGCGTTGTAACCGATCTGGCTGGACTGCCCCAGCTGGCCACGGATATCGATCTGGTAGGCATCCACCGCCAGATGGAACGCCGGGCTCGGGTCCCAGGTCACGCCAAGGCTGTAGTTGGTGGCCTTCTCCGGCTTCAATGCAGTTGCCCCCAGCGCCACCGCCGCAGGCGACGACACCTGTGCCACCAGCGTGGTACCGCACGGGCAGCTGCCGGTAGCCTGGTAGTACTGCGCCCCCAGGCTGGGCGCATGGAAGCCGTTGCTCACCGTGGCACGCACGCCCAGCGCATCGGTGAAGTCGAAGCGCGTGGTCAGCCGCCCGGTCGACACTGTGCCGAAGTCGGAATGGTCTTCCCAGCGCGCGGCCGCATCCAGGTACCAGCGCGCGGTGATGTTGGTCGCTGCACCGGCGTATACCGCCTTGCTGTTGCGCGTGGCCTTCACCGCGTCGGCGGTGGAATAGCCGACGAAGGCAGCCGCACCGAATCCGGTGTACGACTCCCACTGCCCGGCCCCGCGCTCATACTGCTCGTGCTGGTACTCGGCGCCGGCACTTACTTCCAGCGGCGAAGCAAACGCGGCCACCTCGAAGCCACGGCGCAGGTCCAGGTTGGCGATGCCCTGCTGGTAGTCCAGCTTGCCGTCGTAGAAGTCGGTGGGCGAACCCGGGTACGGCAGTGAATAGTTCACCGAATTGCGTGTATAGGTACGCACCGTATTGCGGTTGCCGGTCAGGCTCAGGTCGTAGTCCCAGCCCGCCACCTGCCCTTTCACCCCCGCCGTGCCGGTGTACTGCTTTTCCTTGGTTTCCAGCACCGGCAGGAAGCCGTCGGGAAACACGCTCAGCACGCCCGGCACCTTGTAGGTGGTGAAGATCGTTGCTGGCAGCCGGAAGTTCTGGATCGCCTGCGCGGTGCGATCGCTGGCCGTGGCGTTGGCGTAGAACTGCGCGCTTTCGCCCAGTCCATGGCCCACGTTCAGCGCGAAGGCTTTCAGCGCATACGAGGGCGAACTGAGGATGATGTTGGCCTCGGCATCGCGCCCGGCCTCAGCCGGATTCGGCGACGCCCCGGCCGGCAGCCGGTTGTTCGGCCGCAGTGCCACCAGGTTGCCATTACCATCCACCGCCGGGTAGCTCAGGTAGCCATCGATGTAGCGTCGCGTGCGGATCGCATGGTGCTGCCGCGTGCTCTCGCCGGAAAGATTGACGAAGCCATCGGCACCCCATGGCAGACCGATGTTGGCGCGCACACTGGTGCGGCTGCCATCGCCATCGATGCTCTGCCCGCTTTCCACCGACACATCACCACCGTGCGCCTGCGATTTCAGGATCACGTTGATCACCCCGGTGATCGCATCCGAACCGTAGATCGCCGACGCACCATCGCGCAGCACCTCCACGTGGTCGATGGCCGCTACCGGAATCAGTGCCAGGTCGGCCCAAGCGTGGCCCGGGTAGCCACCGCCGTTGGCACCGCTCACATAGGCGCTGGCGTTACGGCGTTTGCCGTTCACCAGCACCAGCGTGTAACCCGGTGACAGATTGCGCAGCTGATAGCCGCGGATAAGGCTTTCCTGGTCACTCTGGTAGCCGCCAATCTGGCTCAGCGACGGCAAACTGCGCTGCAGCGCTTCCAGCAGGTTGGCCTGGCCGGTCGCGGCCAGGTCCTCGGCCGAGATCACATCGATCGGTGTCGAGCTGTTCTTCACCGTGCGCGTGCTGGTGCGCGAACCGGTCACCACCACCGCATCCAGCGTGGACGCGGCAAGGGTGGCAGAGGTGGCGGTGGTCGCCGATGGCGCATCGGCATCGGCTGCATGCGCCGGGGCAGCAGCCAGTGCCGCTGCAATCAGGAGGGAAAGCGTGGACAGCGCAGGAAGGTAGGCAGCAGGCATGGGGGCTCGTGGGGGTGGGCCGGAGATACAGCCCCATTCAACGGCCCAGGCCCGTGCCACAACAGCCGATATCGCGTCACCCAACCGTCATATCCGGCCAGCCACATGACCACTGGTAATGACCTTACGCACGGCAGCAGACCTGCAGAACCAAGGGAACCCGCCGTTTGCCCATATGCCCCGCTGGCATCACCACATGCCGGCATGCCACTGCGCTCGCCGCAGCCGGCTCGTTAGCATCCAGGCATGACCGCCGAACCGACCGCCCCCACCGTCGCCATCGTCGCCTGCCACGGCCAGGGGCTGTTCGAGTTCGGCTGCGCGGTCGGTCTGTTCGCGCCCATCCGCCCTGAACTTGGCGTGGCCTGGTACCGCACCCAGCTGTGCGCAGGCGAACCCGGCGCGCTGCGCATGCTCGGCAGCGCACAGGTGCAGCTGCCCTACGATCTGAGCGCTGTCGACGACGCCGACATCATCGTCATTCCGGGTTGGCGCGAACCCAGCGAGCGCCCACCGCAGGCCCTGCTCGATGCCCTCACTCGCGCCCACGCACGCGGCGCGCGCATCACCTCCATCTGCTCCGGCGCATTCGTGCTCGCCTGGGCCGGCCTGCTCGACGGCCGCCAGGCCACCACGCACTGGCGCCTCACCGAAACCCTCGCCCGTGAGTTCCCACGCATCCACGTCCGCGACGACGTGCTGTACGTCGATGCCGGCAGCATCGTCACCTCGGCCGGTTCGGCCACTGGCATGGACATGATGCTGCACATGGTGCGCAAGGATTACGGCGCGCGCGTGGCCAACCTGGTGGCCGAACGGCTGGTGCTGGCGCCCTGGCGCGATGCCGAGCGCAGCCAGCGCGTCAGCCGCGCCATTCCGCTGGGCGAACCCACCCGGCTGGCGAAACTGATGGAGTGGATGCGGCGCAACCTGCGCGACACCCACTCGTTGGCCAGCTTGGCCGAACAGGCCGCACTGAGCCAGCGCACGCTACAGCGGCAGTTCCTCGAAGCCACCGGCCTGTCGCCCATCGACTGGCTCATCCGCGAACGGGTGGCCTTCGCCCGCGAACTGCTGGAAACCACCGACCGTCCGCTGCAGTGGGTGGCCGAGCAGGCCGGGTTCGGTTCGCAGGAATCGTTCCGCCGGCACTTCCGTGGCATGGTCGATGCCAGCCCTACCGAATATCGCAGCCAGCATCGCGGCGGCTTCGGCGCCGATCGGCTGGTGGGCTGCTGACCCGGCCCCACAACACTACGCAGCGCGACTTTCCACACAGGCATCCACCGGGCAAGATGCAGGCATGCCCCAGCCTGCCGATGGAACGGTGATGACTGCCACCCCGTACAGGAACTACCGTTTCGGCATCGGCATTTCGCTGCTGCTGGCCAGCGTCATCGCCGCGCTCAGCCTGGTCGCGGTCTGCACCCCGAATCTCGGCTGGGGCGTGGTCGCGCTGGCCACCCTCGCACTTTGGGTAGGCGTGCCACTGCTGCTACTGCTGGTGCTGGCCTGGGCCCGCTACATGGTGCGCGAGCGCGGGCGTTTGCCTGGCCGCGTGCATGCCGTGCTGTTGCTGCCTACTGCGGCCGCGATGCTCATCGTGCCGGTGGGGCAAGCGCGGCGCAGCACAGTGGATACCGCCATCGGCGGCTCGCGCGCAGCCATCGCCGAAACCCATATCAACCTCAGCGGCAACGCACTGTGGCTGGATACCTCGCCCTATGCCTCTACCTATTCCGGCGCCGGCCCCGACCTGCCCATGGATTGGCAGGTACCGGAGCACTTTGTGGCCTTCCACCGCTACCCGAACGCGCAGTCCGATGCAGACACTGCGTTCCCCTACGACAACGCCCGGCTGAAGCCAGGCGTCGACCAGTACCGCTACGGCGCTCCGCCCGGCGGCAGCGGCACGCCCCTGCCGCTGCATCGCCAGCCCTACCCCGATACCGCCGCGCTTACCCGCGTGTGGGGCACATCGGGCGGCCCAGGCATCGTGCACCTGTACTACCACTATGCCGACCACGTCGAGGTCGCACCCGCACTGGCACGGCTGGCCGGCGCCACCGAATACGAGCTCGAGCGCAGCCGCGTGGAAGGGCTGGTGCAGTTCAAGACGCACAACTACGGCACCGCGCCGATCGTGCGCCTGGAAATCGATGGTGTGGCGCTGGACATAGGCGATGAGGCGATCGCGCCCATTCCCCCGCCCCCGGCCGCGTGCACTGCAACCAACCACACCACCGGTGTTGCACTGTTGAATCTCGACCGGCCGCTGCAGGTCCGTTGGCAGACCACCGCTGACCCGCAGAAATGGCACCGCGCGCGCGTGCAGGTTCCCGCATTCCGCCAGCCGTTCCTGCTGGACGGGCAATCGACCCTGCTGCGCGTGCTGCTGTATGTACTGCCCGACGGCACATTGGCCGCCGAGCGCTACGTTGAAGTGTCCGCCGGCAATGCGCGGCGTGGCATCAGAGCGACTGGCCTGCCCGCAAGCGCAGCGACACATGCGACCTGCGGCAGCGCCTATGCGATCTACGGTGAAGATGCACCGACACCGCTGGCGGACTGAGCCTGGTGCGCGCTGCTGAACCGTCGCGATCAATCGGCTAAACCGCGAACGCGCAGTCTTCACGGCCAAACTGCCGAAGTTGGCGCATTCAACCTCGCGGGACGCTACAGCCTGGTGTAGGTTGAGTATGAATCCCGTTGTCTGGAAATGGACCTCCTCCAATGCGCAGTCCTCCTCTGCCCGCCTACATCCGGGACCTGCTGGACCGTTATCCAGCCCTCATCGAAGAGCTCGAGCACGGTTTGGCCACCGTGGTGAACCAGCCCGCTCACAGCACGCCGCTATTTGAAGTTGCTGTCTGGGTGCTGGAATCCAAGTTGGCAAACTTCATCACCCGTGCCCGCATCCGGCTGGAGCAGGTCCAAGCCGATGGCGACACCGCGATCGTCCAGGCAGCGGAGCAGCAACTCCTGCTGATGCAGCATGCGCACTCGCGCAATGGCGGCCTGCACAATCTGGATGAACTGTGGGCTCATTTCAACGGGAGCCGGTCATGACCGACGTAGTCGCCTACCAGCTTGAGCCCGTCGAGCATGGAAGGATCTTCAGGAACCACATCCTGGGTGTGGCCGACCTCGTCGCCTTCCATCAACACACCCATCCGGCGGCCATCGTGCTGGTCCGGCCGCCGGGCACATCGAGCCATGGGCTTGTACATCTGGCCAAGCGTGAGCTGCATTACGATGTCCTCACCGTTTCCGATGAGGAACTGGTCGAATACCACCCGCAGAGTGCTGCGATGCGCGAGCGACATCCCTACACCTGGGCGGAGAAGGTGCGCGCCGATGCAGTGTATTGGGCCAATGACCTGATCTCGGCAGGCGTGCAGGAGCGGATCAACCTGCTGGTCGACATGCCAACGGAAACGACCAACCTGGATCGTCTTGTCGAGCACCTGTTCAACCATCGCTACCGAATAGAGATCCGCTGCTTGGTCGTGCATCCATTGCAGGCCGAGCTCGCAATGCAGCAACGGTTCGCGCGCTCCTTCGAACTCAACGGCTGCGGACGCCATATGCGTCCTGAGTTGTGCAAGCCGATCGACGCTCTGCTTCCCGAAAAGCTGGATGGCATCTACGCGGAGCCACGTGTTGCCATCCGCATGTTCGACTGGAAGGGAACCCCCTTGTACGACAGCCGCGAGCAGGGCCGTCTGCCAAGCAAAGCGTTGGCCCTCCTAGGCGATCAGCAGATGAAGGACCCGGTGACCACCAAGGCAACCCGGGACGGTTGGGACGCACATATGCGTTGGGAGCGTGACCTGCCAAAGCTTCTTGACCGGATGGTCGGCCAGGACGGGACGGTAATGGACTCAGCGGGCTGAGTGGTTGCGCTGCGCGTGGATCATCCAGCACTGCGCCACAAACCCGATCACGAATACCACCGCACACCCCAGCAACGTCTGCAGGATCACCGGTGCCAGCGGCGCCGCCGCAATAGGGTGCGCCACCGGCAACCGTGTCAGCGTTTCATTCACCCCGGGCACCAGCGACAGCAGGAAGCTGAAAGACAACGCGAACGTCGACAGATACGGCGCCACACGGCCGAGGAAACGCAGTCGTGCCGCCAGCATCCCGCCGAACGCAATCAGCAGGATCACCACCCCAAAGGCGTGGCCAGGATTGAGCCCGCCGGTGCTGGAAACGGTGAATGACGTGGCCACTGAAAGCACCAATCCGAGCAGATAGAGCTTGCCTGCGCGCGTTGCCGGATCGATGGCGCGATACCGGATGAAACCGTACAGGCCGGCAGCGACGGGGATCAGGCTGATTGCGGTATGCGCAATGCCCAGGAGAGAAAGCGGGTGACTCATGGCAACCTCTGCTGAAGTGAATGAACCTACTAGTTGGTAGGCTGAAATGACAAAGAAAAGGCCCGCGCTGCCGCAGGCCCACCACACACCATTCAGGCGTTCGCGCTGACCCGTGCGAGCGCCAATCGAGCCAGCACCGCGAATGTCGCCGGATCACCAAAGCCACGCGCCGCCAGCATCGCACCATGTACCGAAGACATGAACGCCCTGGCCTCGTCGGCCGCGGCGCCCTGCAGCCGCAACTGTCCCTGCGCTGCGCCCTTTTCCAGCGTGATCGTCAGCCAGCCACTCAGATCCTCGAAGTGCCCGCGCACTTCCTCGGCAATTTCAGCCGGGATCATCGGCGCTTCCGCTGCCAGCATCGCGCAGATGCAGAACGACGAGGTGCCGCCGGCAATGCAGCTGGACCAGTAATCCACGTAGGCGTTGAGCGCCAGCAACGGATCGCCCAGCTGCCGGTCCAGCAGCGCCAGGCCCTCGCGCGCCTCGGCGCGATACAGCTCCACCACCGTGCGGACCAGATCGGCCTTGCTGGGAAAATGATGATGGATGCTGGCCTTGCTGATGCTCACCCGGGCCGACACGTCGGCGTAGCTGAAACCGTTGTAGCCACCAGCTTCCAGCAACGAACGGGCGTGGGCCAGGATCTCAAGGGCCTTGGGGGAGAGCGACGCTTTCATGGGGTGCAAACCTACTAGTAGGTAGATTGCCTGTCAACCCCGCACCCGCCGGGCATGGCCCGGCGAGCGCAGCGGTCAGTGCGAAGACACGAACACCGCATCGGCCGGCGCCGGCGGCAACGCAAAACTCCGCCGCATGCGCGCCACTTCGGCCGCCGGCGGCAACCCGAACAAGCGCTTGAACTCCCGATTGAACTGCGACGGGCTGGCATACCCCACTGCCAGCGAAGCGGCTTCAGCCGTCATGCCCTGCCGCACCATCAGCAACCGCGCCTGGTGCAGCCGCGTGGACTTCACGTACTGCATCGGCGTGGTACCGGTAATGCGGCGGAAGTGCTCGTGGAACGCCGCCACGCTCATCCCCGCCTCCACCGCCAGCCCGTCCACATCCAGCGCCGTCGGATAGGCCGCATGGATATGCCGCAACACCTTGCCGATGCGGCCGAACTGCCCGCGCATCGCCAGTGCCTCGCGCATCACCCCGCCCTGGGCACCGGTCAGCACCCGGAAGTACAGCTCGCGCACCAATGCCGGGCCCAGCACCGCCGCTTCCAGCGGATCGGCCAGCGCCTCCAGCAACCGCAGCACGGTGGCCTGCATCGCGCCCTGCATCGGGCTGGACACCATGCTCTGTGCCGGCGCCTCGGTACTGGCCGCGCGCTCGCCCAGTTCAATCAGCAGATCCGCCGCCACCTGCAGATCCAGATGCAGGTAGATCGCCAGCAGCGGCGCTTCTGGCGTGGCCTCGGTTTCCATGGTGAACGGCACCGGCACCGACACCGCCAAGTAGTGCTGCGCGTCGTACTGGTAGACCTGGTCGCCCAGGTAACCGCGCTTCACGCCTTGGCAGACGATCACGATGCCCGGGTCGTACAGCACCGGCGTGCGCGCCAGCGGCCGGTTCGAACGCAGCAGCCGCACACCGGGCACGGCCGTCAGCGTGTAACCCTCCTCCACAGCCAGCGCCTGCAGCAGGCCGACCATGCGGGCCTGGGTGGGATGTTGCAGCGGATCATCGGGCGATCGCATCAGCCAACCAACAGGAATAGGCAAGAATGGCCGAAGCTTAGGCCTGGGCGCCCCCGCACTCAATCACTAATGTGCAAGACCCCAACGACGAGCGCTCGCCCATGACCGTATCCCGCCTCCTCCTCATCACCGGCGTCAGCAGCGGCTTCGGTCGCGCCCTGGCCCAGCAGGCGCTGCTGGCCGGCCACCGCGTGGTCGGCACCGTGCGCAGCGAACCGGCCCGCCAGCAATTCGAAGCCCTGGCCCCCGGCCGCGCCGTCGGCCGCCTGCTGGACGTCACCGACGCCGCCGCCATCGATGCACTGGTCGCCAGCGTCGAAGCCGACATCGGCGCCATCGACGTACTGGTCAACAACGCCGGCTATGGCCACGAAGGCATCCTCGAAGAATCCACGCTGGACGAGCTGCGCCATCAGTTCGAAGTAAACGTGTTCGGCCCCGCCGCGCTGATCAAGGCCGTGCTGCCGCACATGCGCGCGCGCCGCCGTGGCCACATCCTCAATATCACCTCCATGGGCGGCTTCATCACCCTGCCCGGCATCGCCTGGTACTGCGGCAGCAAGTTCGCGCTGGAAGGCATCAGCGAAGTGCTGGGCGAGGAAGTGGCACCGTTCGGTATCCACGTCACTGCCGTAGCGCCCGGTTCATTCCGCACTGACTGGGCCGGCCGTTCGATGGTGCGTGCCGCGCGCAGCATCCACGACTACGACGCACTGTTCGACCCCATCCGCAGCGCGCGCGAACAGAAGAGCGGCCACCAGCTGGGCGACCCGATCAAGGCCGCGCAGGCCATGCTGCAGGTGATCGACAACCCCAACCCACCCACGCATCTGCTGTTGGGCAGCGACGCCCTGCACCTGGTACGCGGCAAGCTGGCCGCCATGACCGAACGCATCGATGCCTGGGAAAACCTCAGCCGCTCCACCGACAGCGCGGCGTAGTTCCAGACGGTAGCGCCGGTCCATGCCCGGCGAGCGAAGCGGCGCCGAAAGAAGCCGCCGGGCATCGCCCGGCGCCCCCACACCCCGCTCGCTCAGTCGTCCTGCACCAGCTTGAACTCGCGCAACAGCCCACCAATCTGGGTCTTGTCCAGCTTGTTCATCAGCAGGTTGCGCAGGAACGCCGGCCCGGGAATGTCCAGCTCCTTGCCATCGCGAAGTCGACCGGTCGCCGCCAGCAACGTGCGCACGTCATAGGTGGAATTGAACACCTCCGGCACGCCGCGCTCGATGCCCAGCAGCGTGTACACCGCCTCCATCGGCGTGCGCACCGAATACTCGGTGGTGAAGATGCAGTCGCGCTGCTTCGATTCGGCGAACTGGCCGATGAAGGCAAAGTTCACCGCCGCTTCCGGCACAACATCCGGGCGGTCACCGGCCTGGCGCGGCATGAAGAACGCAGTGATGTACGGCATCATCACCGGTACCGTCTTCGCCCCGGTCGCAGCCAGTTCATCGATCTCCTCCACCGGCACACCCAGGTGGTACAGCCACTCGCGGGTGATCTCCTCACCCGTACAGTCCTGCATCGGTTTCTTGATGTAGTCGCCCGGCGTATCCACGAACAGCGAATACACCCAGACCACGATCTGGTCCTTCGGCTGGTTCTTGAAGTGCGGCTGCCGGTTCACCGTCCAGCTCATCAACCAGCGTGAATCGCGCACGCTCACGATGCCGCCGGTCACCACCTTGCCGCTGAACGGGTCACGCTTGGCGATCTTCTCGATGTACGCCGGAATACGTGGGTCCAGCGTGGTCACCGTCGCCGACTCCCACTTGGTTTCGGCAATATGCGCACCGAATACATCCGGGCGCCCGAATGCCGTGTCCTTCGCCGCGATGCGCCGCCACAGGTCCCACGCCGGTGCCGGTCCTTCATTCAAGCGCGCTGCGGTGTGGTGGTCGCCGTTGTCGGAATTCTCGGTCAGCGAGCCGATCGTCATGAACAGCAGATCGTCCGCGCCCAGGTCCACCCCGCCGGCCTGACCATCCCGCGTCCAGTGGATGCGCGTGGCCTGCTTGCGCCCTTGCTGCAGATCGAAGTCCACATCGGTCACTTCGGTGCCGTACTGGAACCGCACGCCATGTTCCTGCAGCCACTTCACCAGCGGCAGCACCAGCGATTCGTACTGGTTGTACTTGGTGAACTTCAGCGCAGAGAAATCCGGCAGTCCACCGATATGGTGGATGAAGCGATGCAGGTACAGCTTCATCTCCAGCGCCGAGTGCCATTCCTCGAACGCGAACATCGTGCGCCAGTACAGCCAGAAATTGCTGTCGAGGAAATCGCGGCCCAGCACCTCGTTGATGCGCTTGTTCTCCATCTCCTGCCGGGTCGCCAGGAACAGCGCGATGATGTCCTTCTGCGCCTGCTCGCTCAGGGTGAACAGGCCGTCGGTATGTGCATCTTCGCCACGGTTGACCGTGGCACGCTGCAGCGAATAGTTCGGGTCATCCTTGTTGAGCCAATAGAACTCGTCCAGCACGCTGGCATCGTCGATTTCCAGCGAGGGAATCGAACGGAACAGATCCCACAGGCACTCGAAGTGGTCTTCCATCTCGCGGCCACCGCGGATCACGAAACCCTTCTCCGGCACCTTCAGGCCATCGAGCGCGCCGCCGGCAATCTGCTGCTGCTCAAGGATGGTGATGCGCTCACCGGGCATGCGCCCATCGCGTACCAGAAACGCCGCACCCGCCAGCGAGGCTAACCCCGAACCCACGAACCAGGCGGTCTTGTTGTCCACGCCTGCCGGCTTGCGCGGACGGGCGAAGGCTTCATAGTTCCCACTGCTGTAGTACATGCGCGTCTCCTTCCTGGATGGGGTATGCCTCCACTCTAGCGCTGAACCGGTGTGCTGCATGCTGCAGCAAGGCTGCGACGCAGTGACGCAGCTACCTCACAGTCGGCGCCCCAACACCTGCCCCGGCCAGCCATCCACATTGAAGGTCGACAGTCTCTCGTAGCCACACGATTCGTAGAAGCGCACCAGCTCGCCGCTGCCACCGCCATAGCAATCCACGCGCAGGTAATCCAGTCCCGCAGCGCGCGCCTGCTCGTCGGCAAACGCCATCAGGCGGCGGCCGATCCCGCGCACACGTGCATCGCGCGAAGCTATCAGCACGCGTACGTAGAGCTCCGGTTCGGCTGCCGCAGGCACGTAAGGCATGGCCTCACCCAGCGCCAGGAACGCACGCACCTCGCCCTGCTCGGATTCGGCCACCCACGCACCCGGCAACGCACACGCATCGGTCACCTGGGTAATGCGGCGTGGAATCGACGACCACGCCTCCGTGCCCCATTGCTGCGGGTTGCCGATGGCCACGAACCACGCAATCACCTCATCGAACAAGCCCAGCACCGCAGGCGCATCGGCCACGCTGGCCCGACGGATCGTCAGCGCCTGTTTTCCTGCATCAGTCACGCGTAGTGCTCCTTTCATTCAACACGCCCGAACGGCGGGTAATGCCGGCCGCTGGCCGGCAACTGCAATCACCCAGCTCCGCCCAGAATGCCGCTCCGCAACCGCCACCACCACGGCCAAAAGTCCATTGCGCCGCATTGACCGGTAGTGCCGGCCGCTGGCCGGCAACTGCATCCACCCACATCCACCAGGATGCCGGCCAGCCGCCGCCCCCCGTTTGAAGATCCATGGCTCGCAGTTGACATGCAGGCATTTACCTGCCTATTCTCACCCCACGGACGGCACCCCGCCGCCCACCGTGGAGCCTGCAGTCATGGTGGATATCGCACACAGAGTCGGCATCAAAGCCCCATTGGCCCAGGTCTACCAGGCCCTGGCCACCCCCGAAGGCGTCGCTGCCTGGTGGACCGAAGACACCGCCGGCGAGCGCCACGTCGGCGGCACCCTTACCGCCCGCTTCAGCGCCAACGGCGTGGAAATCGGCGCCATGCAGATGAAGCTGCTGCAGTTGCAGCCCGACGAACGCGTCCTGTGGGAATTCGTCGCCGGCCCACCGGAATGGATCGGCACCACCGCGCGCTTTGCCCTGCACCAGGACGGCGACTACTGCATCGTGCTGTTCAGCCATGAAGGCTGGAAGGAACGCGTGGAATTCATGCAGCACTGCAGCACCAAGTGGGCCATCTTCCTGATGAGCCTGAAGGCCCTGCTGGAAACCGGGCGCGGCCAGCCCAGCCCGCACGACGTCAAGATCGACAACTGGAACTGAAGGTCCCCATGGATGCAGACAAGGTGTTCAAGGCACTGGCCGACCCCACGCGCCGCACGCTGCTGGACCTGCTGTGCGCGCGCAACGGGCAGACGCTGGGGCAGCTCTGCGAGCACCTGCAGATGGCCCGGCAATCGGTCACCCAGCACCTGGGCCTGCTGGAAGACGCCAACCTGATCAGCACGGTCAGGCGTGGTCGCGAGAAGCTGCATTTCATCAACCCGGTGCCGCTGCACGATGTCTATACGCGCTGGGTCAGCAAGTTCGAACAGCAGCGCCTGAGCCTGCTGCATGACCTCAAACAGGAACTGGAAGGAGAATGACGATGACCGCTGAATCCACCCGTTTCATCCACGTGATCTACATCGCAAGCACACCGCAGAAAGTGTTCGAGGCGATCACCCGCCCGGAGATCGCCCGCACCTATTGGGGTCATGAAAACGTGTCGGACTGGCAGCCTGGCTCGCGCTGGCAGCACGTGCGCGCCAACGACGAACGCAAGGTCGAACTGGTCGGCGAGGTTCTCGAAAGCACCCCACCCTCCCGGTTGGTGATCACCTGGGCGGGCGCCTCGCAGGCCGACAACCCCAAGGCCTACAGCCGGGTGACGTTCGAGATCGTGCCGTACCAGGACATGGTCAAGCTGACCGTGACCCATGACCAGCTGGAACCGGGCAGCGGCATGGACACCGGCATCCGCCAAGGCTGGCCGATCGTGCTGTCCAGCCTGAAATCGCTGCTGGAAACCGGCAAGGGCCTGGACGTCTTCGCCAAGCCAAAGTAGTGCCAGCCCAAGGCTGGCAACCCCCAATCCCGCCGAACCCGTGAAGGGCCCTTGATTCCGCTGAACGACACATGCAACGCGTGCTGGCCGCTCACCCGTCAAGTACGCGTTACATCACATCAACACGGCATCATTGCGTCGCAGTCTAAATACCCTTCCACAGGTTCCTCTTGCAGCCCACGTCCTCTTCGGCCGGTGAACCGGCCCCGTCGTTGCCCGCCTTTATTGAAGTTGTTGTAGTGCGGGTTGGTAGCCATCTGTTTGCCATCGATGTCGAAGCCGCGGTTGAAATCCGCGGCCCGGAGACCTTTGACCGCCCCGGCAGCGGCGCGCGCCCGCACCTCACCGTGCGTGGCCACGCCGTGCCGGTGGTCGACCTCTGCCAGGCTGTCGGGCTGACCGCGTTCGCTCACGACTGCCCGGCCATGTTGCTGGTGCAGGCCGGCCCGGACCTTGTCGCCCTGGCGGTTGATGAAGTGCAGGACATCGAAAGCGTGCCACGCCAGCAGGTGCAGCCCGCTACGGATAGCCCGTTCGGGTTCTGCAGCCACAACGTCGCGCTGGGCGCCCTCGGCGAGATTCCCCTGATTGATCCCGCCCGGCTTCGGTAACGCGGGCGCTACCGCACCGACCTGCCGGTAGCGCCGGGCCATGCCCGGCGAGCGGCCGACCAACTACCGGGCGGTCCAGCCACCATCCACCGGAAGGGCGGTGCCGGTAATCTGCGCCGCAGCATCCGAGGCCAGGAAGACCACCATCTCCCCCAACTGCTCCGGCGTAACGAACTGCAACGACGGCTGCTTCTCGGCCAGCAACGCGCGGGCGGCGGACTCCTGATCCGTCCCCTCGCGCTCCGCCAACGCGGTGATCTGTTGCTCGACCAGCGCCGTTCGCACCCAACCCGGGCAGATCGCGTTGGCGGTGATGCCGGTGCCGGCGTTCTCCAATGCGGTCACCTTGGTGAACCCCACTACGCCATGCTTCGCCGCCACATAGGCAGACTTGTTCACCGACCCAACCAGCCCATGCACCGACGCAATGTTGATCACGCGGCCGGAACCCTGCCGCTTCATGTAGGGCAAGGCCGCCGCCGTTGAGTGAAACACCGCCGACAGATTCAGTGCCAGGATCGCATCCCACTTCTCGACGGGAAATTCCTCGATCGACGCGGTGTGCTGGATGCCCGCGTTGTTCACCAGAATGTCGATGCGGCCCATCGTGGCAACGGCGTGGGCAATCATTTCCCGCACTGCCTCACCACGCGAAAGATCAGCGCCGTCATGCGCCACTCGCACGCCGAACTTGGTCTCCAGGCTGGAACGGATGCGCTCGATCTCCTGCGCGTCGCCGAAGCCATTCAGCACGATGTTGGCGCCTTGGCGCGCGAGTGCAATGGCAATGCCAAGACCGATACCGCTGGTGGAGCCGGTGACCACCGCGACTTTTCCATTCAACATGGGCGAGATTCCATCGGGCGCAGAAGCCCAGTGTAGCTGTAGATCCACGCCATGCGTGGATGCTCTTCCTCAACGCCACCGCACCCCAATGGGCCTCCCCCAGGAAGCGCGTCTCAAATACACGTATGGGTGCGGCAAGCAGCTCGTCATCAGTGAGCGTTGTCACCACAAACGCACCATCCTCTGGTCTAGACTGCCTGCACTCCACTCCGCGCGAGAAGGTGATGGACCGGTATCGAAAAGGACGACGAATGCCCCTGTCCCTGTTGACCGGGCTACTGGTGCTGGGGCTTTCGGCGTGTGCTCAGCCCTCAAAAGCCAATCAGGAGAAGGCCGTGCAGGACGTAGCATCGACTGATATCCAACGTGAACAGGACAAGGCCGCTGCAATTGCCGACGCCGCGATTCCCGGCGAGGCACAGCCGCGACTGAAGTGGACCGGATATCCCGCGATGAAGGCTGGACCGTCGTTCAGTGCTTCTGCCTTGGTTGACCAGATCCACACATTGGCTCGCACCCTACGCAGCTACGCGGACGCAGAGCCGGGCCGCGTGCAGAAGGCGCTTGGCGTCGCACTGCCCAATGACGCCGATGGACGTCGGCGAGGCATCACGGGGACAGCCGGCAACGGAACCTATACGTGGGCAATCTGGAAGCGATCAACCTCTTCCGCAGGCAACTCCGTGCAATTGTCGCTGGAGCCACCGGACGCTTGCCTGAGCTTTGATGCACTGAAAGTTCCGCTGCTAGCTGACGGGTTCAAGATGTATGTGCCCACGTTCGGGGATGATGA
This sequence comes from Stenotrophomonas sp. STEN046, assembly GCF_056759755.1. Taxonomy (NCBI): domain Bacteria; kingdom Pseudomonadati; phylum Pseudomonadota; class Gammaproteobacteria; order Lysobacterales; family Lysobacteraceae; genus Stenotrophomonas; species Stenotrophomonas sp. STEN046. The sequence goes on along the minus strand of NZ_JBRRDR010000028.1, from coordinate 24,033 downwards.
CCGGATCACGTTCTACAAACCCGTCGAATCATCACTGACACTCTATGTGGCTGTTTCCGTAGATCGTCGTGATGCACCAACCTGCGCAAGGACTGTCATGCTCGAGTTGGAGCCAAGCGATGATTGATCCCCGCATTGAGCGGATGATTGAAGAGACGCGCCAGCAGGCTTCGTTGACACCTGCGTCGACCCGGGATCTGCGCGAGGCGATTGAATCGTCTCCATTCCTTTCTGATCTGTTGGTCAAGGCCATCGAAGCAGATTCACTGAGGAAAATCACATTCGATCCGCCTTCCAACGAGGGTGGTCACTACGACGCCAAGCTGCGCAGTATCAGCGTCAATGCCAACATCCTGGATCGTCCACGACGCACCGAACGAATCGACCAGCTCACGTCGATTCTCGGTCACGAAACAGGCCACGCCATGATGGCGCGATCGACAGAGCTCAGTGCTTATCGGCTCTCATACGAGCTGGATCAGGCGATCAAGCAGGCAGCGGAGTATGGAGATCCTACGGTTGACGCTACCGCCACGGCCGCAACGTTCATCGCCGCGTCGCGTCGTAACGAGGGCTTTGCCGAGCTGACAGGCATGAACGCACTGGCAAGCAGAGTCGCGCATACCACGCCTCATGCGGAGCTGGGGGACGTGTTGTTGCGCCTGGACCCGACCACCCCGTGTGTGACCGACGGTAGGGCTGCTCAGGGGATTCAGTTCGACGCCCACTTCATGCAAAGGACCGAGGGAGCCGCATCCAGTCCAGCGGTGCAAGCGGTAGCGGCGTGCCAGTTCGACAAGTCAGGGAGCACGTTGGGGCAATCGGGCTCCTCGGACTACAACGCTTATTACCTGACCTATGTCGTATCGACAGGTGCTGAGTTGCTACAGAATCGCTCACAGGTATCCAGTCAGTCCGTTCCCCAGTTGGGGTTGAACATGGATGCGCTGGGTAGCTCCGCTGCCGAAATTGAGCGAGCAGGCGTTCCGCTTGGAGGCCCGGGCAGAGTCTTCGGCCTGATGGACACTTCCGCCGGCAAAAGCGTGCCGGTTGAGATCAGGCAGATTGGTACACCGCACGCGCAATCGCCTGCAATCAGCTCAGAGGTCCCTGCTGCGCAGCCAATGCTGGTCGACAATGTTGCCCATCCAGATCATCAGGACTACAGGAAGATCCACGACTGGGTGAAAGCCACCGGCAACTGGAATGAGGTTGAGAGCCGCAATGTGTCAGCTGCGCTTTTCCGGGAGCAGCTAGAGAACCCCACGATTCGACAACTTGACCAAGTGACAGGCGGCGTGGGTAAGGATGGAGCGCATAACGTGTTTGCGGTCTATGCCCCGTTCGGTGACGCGGGACCGCAGTTCCACTCGCATGTGGATGGAAAGGTTGCTTCTCAGCAGCCAGCAGCGCAGAACCTTCAACACGCTGAAGAAGTTCGACAGTCCAACCATCTTAAGTTGACTCAGGACCAGACACAGCAGCAAGAACAGACGACATCGGCGATGCGTCACATGAACTAGGCGAGTGATCGATCGCGGCAGCCTGTTGGTTTCCGCGATCGATGAGCAGACTGTACGTACCGGGCAAGATTGAGCGCCAGAAAGACATGCGCTGCAAGAACCAACTTACTTCAACCGCTCCACCAACCGCTGCCCCACCTCCAGCGCCGAAGCCGGGTTCTGCCCGGTAATCAGCTCGCGATCCACCACCACATGCCCGGTCCACGGCGTGGCATTGCTGCTGAACTTCGCACCCGCCCGCTGCAGCGCGGTCTGCGGGTAGAACTTCATCTCACCGCCGCCCAGCAGCGGCTTGGCCTGCTCTTCTTCCTGGTTGCTGATCACCGTCATCTGGTAGCCGCTGTAAATCCACTTCGGCGTGGCCGGCATCGCACCCGCGTCCAGCTTCGCCACGAAACCCGCCGCATCCGGCAGCGCGGACAGCAGCGCGATCGGCCCATGGCAGACCAGCGCCGTGGTCTTATTGCGCTGGTGGAAGTCGGCCAGCAGCCGGCCCAGCGCGGGGCTCTTCAGCAGGTCCTGCATCGGCGCGTGGCCACCGGGAATGTAGACCGCATCGAAACGCGCGTAGCCCTGCTGCTCGATGCGCGCCAGGCTGACCACCGGCGAGGCCGTCGGCGAGGTCAGCGCCAGCTTCTCCAGCAGGTCCTTGTGCAGCGTCAGCTGCGCAGCATCGTTGCTGAAGTACGCCGCCGTCACCGAGGACGCGTCCACCGTCGGCGCCCGCCCCTGCGGCGTGGCGAAGGTCACCTCGTGGCCCGCATCCAGCAGCAGCTTGACCGGCTGCATCAGCTCGTTGAGATAGAAGCCGGTGGACAGCACCTTGCCGTCCTTCAGGTCCAGGTGGTTTTCGTCGGACAGCACCACCAGCACGTTGGCGGCATGTGCGCCGCTGGTGGCCAGAGTCAGGGCCAGCGCTGCGGCCAGCCGGGTCATCAGGTTCATGGGGTAGCTCCTATCGGGGAATGGCGGCCACTTTATTCATCGCCCCAGCGGCGATAAATTGGCCCCATCGCAAAACATCTGTTCCCCGGAGAGCCAAATGAGCCGCAAGTTCGACTACCTGGGCGATGTGGAGGTGTTCCTGGCAGTGGTCGAGCACGGCTCGTTCACGGCCGGCGCAGTGGCGCTGTCCACCACGCCCTCGGTGCTGAGCCGCGCGGTCACCCGCCTGGAAGCGCGGCTGGGCCGGCAGCTGCTGCAGCGGACCACCCGCCGCGTGGGCCTGACCGACGCTGGGCGGCTCTACCGGGAACAGGTGCGTACCGCCTTCGGCCTGCTGGACGACGCCGAGCGCGACGTACTAGCCCAGGACGGTGCGCTGGCCGGCCGCGTGCGCCTGAGCGTGCCCACCACCTATGGCCACTACCGGCTACCACCCGTGCTGGCGCGCTTTGCGCAGCAGTACCCGCAGGTGCAGGTGGAACTGAACATCACCAACCGCAACGTGGACCTGGTGGCCGAAGGCTTCGACCTGGCCATCCGCCTGGGCCAGCTGCCGGACAGCGGGCTGGTGGCGCGCAAACTGGAAGACGCGCCGCTGCTGCTGGTGGCCGCGCCGGACTACCTGCAACGCCGCGGCACGCCGCAGACGCTGGACGATCTGCAGCAGCACCTGTGCCTGCCCTTCGTGATGCCACGCACCGGGCGGCTGGCGCCTTGGATCTTCCGCGACGGCGCGCGCGATGTGGACTGGCTGCCGCGTTCGTCCATCGAGACATCCGACGATGTGCTGGGCGTTGTGTCGCTGGCCGAACAGGGCATCGGCATCTGCCAGAGCTATGAGTTCATCGTGCGCGAGCGATTGCAGCGCGGGCAGCTGGTGGAAGTGCTGCCGCAGTTGCGGGGGCGCTCGCGGCCGTTCTCGGTGATCTATGCGCCGCATCGGCGGCAGTCGGCGGCGGCGCGGGCGATGATTGAGTTGCTGGTGGGCAATGCGGCGGGGGTTGAGGATCGCGTTGATTGAGGCTGCTATTACGCACGCCCTTTCACCTTGCCCAACAGCACAAACACCAGCACCGCCGTCGCTGCCGCAGCCCCCGCCAGCACAAGAAGCTGAAATCGGAATGCGCCCTCATATACATCCAATAGCAGCGACCGCCCAGCCGTCGGCAATTGCACCAGGGCATTCTGCAGGTCACTCATCGCCAACCGGTTTGATGCTGCAACCAGGTCGGCATTGGCCGTTCCCCCCGGCCCGCCATTCGGCACCGAAGCCATCAGTCCAGACAGAATGTTGGCAGACATCATGGCCCCCACCACGGCTAAGGCCATGCCGTCGCCAGCCAGGCGCACCGCATTGAAGATGCCGGCCGCCATGCCCGCGCGTTCCCTGGCAACAACGCTCACGGCCAGGCCATCCATCAACCCCCAGGGCAGGCCGATGCCAATGCCGATCACCAGCATCGCCAGCAGACGCGCGCTCTGCGCATCACCGGACAGCGTCAAACCCAACCCCGCCAGTCCGCTTGCCGCAATGGCCAAACCAATGCCAGACAGCACGCCAACGTTGATCCAGCGCGCCAGCACGCCGGCAATGAAGGGCACCACCAGCAACGGCGCAGACAGCGCAATCATCATCTGCCCGGCGGCCAGTGCGCTGTGCCCTTCCACCCCGATGAATCGGGCGGGAAGCATCACCAGCAGCACGATGTACGCGTAGGCCGGCGCAATCGCCAGCACCTGCACGCCAACAAACCGTGCATTGGCAAACAGCGAAAGGTCGAGCATGGGCTTTGCCTGGCGCCGTTCGATGATGACGAAGGCGGCCAGCAACACCACCGCGCTTATCAGGCACGCCAGCACCGATGCATGGCGCCAGCCCCGCTCGGGGCCAAGAATGATGCCGTAGGTCAGCACCGCCAGTCCGGCGGTGAAGCTGATGGCGCCGGGCCAATCCAGCCCCGTGGCGCCCGGGTCGCGTGTCTCGCGGGCGAATGCCGCAATGAGTGCCGATCCCAACAACGCGATCAGCGCCGGCAGAAAGAACACCCATTGCCACCCCAGAGTGTCAATCAGCAGCCCGGCCAGGAAGGGGCCGAATGCCGCGCCAGCGCCGAATGTCGTACCGATCAGGCTGAAGACGCGCGTGCGGGCGTGCCCGTCGAACTCCTGTGTCAGCGCCGCCATCGCGCCCGCAAAGGCCGCTGCCGCCCCCAGGCCCTGCATGAGCCGCAGGATATCCACCCAGAATACCGACGGCATCAACGGAATGGCAGCCGTTATCACCGCGAACAGCAACATGCCCGACAACCAGACCCGCTTGCGCCCATAAGTATCGGCCAGGCTGCCTGCGGCCAGTGTCGCACTGCCGTAGGTCAGGATGTACGCGTTGATGATCCAGGTCAGCTCGACCGCGCTGCCGCCGAGGGCCTGGTTGATCGAGGGTACGGCGACGGCCGGGCTGGCGATGCTCAGCGGAATGACCGCAGCGGTCAGGCAGCCGGTCACGATCAGCGGGGTCTTGCGAACCCTCGCGTCCGCCGCAGATGCGGTAGTAGTGCTCATCAAGTAGTCCGGCGTTCCCAGTGAATAATTGATGATAAGAACGAACCTTTCATGGAAAAACAGCGCGCAGATCATGATTAACATGACCGATCTGTCAGCAATCGAACGTTGAAATGGATAGCCACAGCGGCATGACCCTCTTTGTGCAGGTGGCTGAGCTGCGCAGCTTCGCCGCAGCGGGACAGCGGTTGGGCATCTCCGCATCGGCAGTCAGCAAGGGCGTGGCACGGCTGGAGCAGAAGCTGGGCGTGCGCCTGTTCCAGCGCAGCACCCGCAGCGTCAGCATCACCGCGGAAGGCGCGCTGTTCCTCGACCGTTGCCAGCGCATCCTTTCCGAGATCGCGGCGGCCGAGAACGAACTGGTCAGCACCAAGGCAGCCCCGCATGGCCGGCTGCGGGTGAGCCTGCCGCTGGTCAGCGGTTTGATGTGGCCGGTGTTGTCAGCCTTTGCCAGCTGCTACCCGCAGATCGAACTCGACCTGGATTTCAGCGACCGGCTGGTGGACCTGGTGGACGAAGGTTTCGATGCGGTGGTGCGCACGGGGGATCTGAGCGATTCCCGCCTGTTGAGCAGGCGGCTGGGGATCAGCCGCTTTGTCTGCGTGGGGGCGCCACGCTATTTCGAGCGGCACGGCACGCCCGAACGACCCGAAGACATCGCCCGGCACGCGTGCCTGCTGCATCGCATGCCAAGCACCGGCCTGCTGGAAAAATGGCAGCTGCAGCGTGGCGACGAGGACGCAGACCTGCGCCCTGCGGCGAGCATGACAAGCAATCACCTGGAGACCCTGCGGCACATGGCCATCGAGGGTCACGGCATTGCCTACCTGCCGGATTTCGCGGTCAGGCCGGCACTGGATAGCGGAGAGCTGGTGACGGTGCTGGACGAATGGACCGGTGCGTCCAGTTCCTTCTGGCTGTTGTGGCCGTCCAATCGGCAACTGTTGCCCAGGGTCCGGGCATTCGTTGATTTCATGGCTGAGCATCTGTTTCCGGAGGCAGCAGCCAGTTGATCGCCGATTCTCGCGTAACGCTCGTTGGGGACGGCGTTGGTTGAGGGTTGCGATGCTCGCTGGCGGTGTCGGGTTTGAACCAGTTTTCGGTCTTCCAGGTTGATCGAGCGCCGATGCGATCCGGTGCGGACTAAGAACTGTTGCAAAGAAGTCCGTCGCGTAATTCGCTTGTGGCATGGGCGATTGCGACGATTCGATTCGGATTCGGCAGAGCGAGTGCGCGAATGCGTCTTGCGGCGTCGCGTGCTGCACGAATGGTGCGTGCAACAATAGTTCTTCGCTCCCGGATTCCGCGATTTCTTCGCGAAATTCAATTTGCATTCGAAGCGACGGCGTAAACACCATGGCGCGCCACCGACAACGGGTGGCAACGGGTCTGCAAACCCGCGATGAGAAAAGCACCAGTTGTTTGCGCTTGCCCGTCGGCACCGTCCTTAACCGGTGCCGGCGGGCAATCCGCCGGCCTCTATGGCGGGCGGTGCGTGGGGGTCTTCGGGCCCACCGGTCTATGGTGCTATCTCATCCCGGTTTGCAGCCACGCATCGTCCGCCACCCCGCTTACGCGGTGGCGCTGTTAAGCACAGCCAAGGAAACCGACGCCATGAACGAATCCAACACCTTCTCTTCGTACACCGTTGTTGAGCCCATCAACGACGACACCCCACTGCCCGACCTAAACGCCTTCCTGGGCATCCTCAAGCGCATGCGCGGCTGCGAAGGGGCTGATGGGCTGCCCTGGCCCGAGAACGACGTATCACCCGGCCGCCGCGTGAGCCTGGCAAGAACCGAGCGCGCGTTGGTGGGGTTGCTGACGGTGCTGGAGGTGCTGCACTCGGCAGACCGCTGCCGGGTGGCAGCGGAGCCGGAGCGGCATTTGGACGAGGGGGTTGTGGATGGGCTGTTTCTGGCTTGCCGGGGATTGGCTGAGTGGGCTTGTCGGGAGGTCAGGCCTGAGCGACATCAGCAGTCTTAATTTCCATTTCAGCATGTGTAGATTCGATCCTGGCTGTAGAACTCAATCCGATTTCTGGGCCCTAGCCACGTCGTGCTACTTCTGAAACCCTCCCAACCAATGAAAGAGAAATCCGCTCCTGCCAGCGCACAAATGCATGATTTCTACCTACTGCCGACGTGTGCATTCGGATTATTGCCCCAAGTACGAAAATATTTTCTCACACCGCCCCCCACCGCATGCCTCAGGTGCACAGGAGCACGGTGTAGGAGGCGGCGGCAACGCTCCTTGATTCGATTTTGTTTGATCGAGCGTCTGACAGCAGGTATAGGAAGCCCCCTTCCCGTGACCGCCCGATGGTGAGAGAATCGCGGTGGCAGTTGGCTTTGGTGGCGCCATAGACGTGAAGCTGCGTGTTGCACGGGCGTGCTAATGAGATTCAAGCCAACAGCGACCACGGAGCAAAACTAGATTGCAAGCGGCGGGAAACGCTCGGCATGTTCCGGATACAGGTCGATCATGAAAAATTCCATTCGAAACCTTTCAAAGATTCCTGGATCGCGAATCATGGCTTCGACTTGTTCCTGCGTCCAATGGGCGCCCTGTTCCGCTGCGCTGGCCCGTAGAGCTTCAGCACGAAGCTGCACTGCCTCATCCGTAAGGTGTCGTTCTGCATAGCCTTCGACAATCAAGCGGTAGATGGTCTGCGCGCTCAGCTGCCAAAACTCGTTCCCTGCACGCGTTGCGCGAAGGGCGCCCATGGCCCGCTCCGACGACCGGGTCATCAGGAGGGCCTGATAGAAGGCCGATAGTGCCGTCTCCAAATCCCCGGCCGATATCTGCCGCTTCGGGGCCAAGAATGCCCAGAACGGCGCCCGATGCTCGGCACGAACAAAACTGGCGATGGCGCCCCCATGGCATGCGGCCACCACCGTGATGAGGTTCAAGCGCGTGGCCACGTTGAGCCTAACCAACGCCGGCTTCATGTCGTCCCACGTCAACCAAGACCCGTCAGCGAACTCCAGCCCGCCCTCTCCACCGTGGCACTCGATGTGAAGCAACGGCACGTATGGCTCCCTGGATGCTTGATGAGCGAGTTGGGCCAACAAATCGAGAAAAGCACCGCTGGAAGGAATACGAACGCTGGCGATGTGAGGAACGTCGCCGATCACCCGCGCCCAGTCCTGGGCATCCGCAAACAGGCGGGCCGCGGTGTTGAGCTGGCCTTCCGGGAGGGAGTCCACGATGAGAATTTGGTTGAAGGTAGCGTTCATCGGCGCCTTCCCAGCCCCGGACTGCCGCCTTGCACCACGGGGCTGCCTCCTCGCCGCCGCCTCCCATCATCCGGACCCAGCGCACGCTCTAGACGTTGCAGCGCCGTCTTTGGCGGTGGCCTGGCATCAACGGGCGGCAGCTTGGCCATCTCAGCCTTGGTCATTTTGGTCGAGGGCTTGAACCCATTCTTGCGAAGCTTTGTCTTCCCCGGCACCTTCTTCTCAAGCGGCTTCGGTTGCAGAGTAGGCGGCGCTTCATCGAGCATGCCAAGCTTGGCAGCCACCATGCGCAGTTTCGACGGTGAATTGGCCTTGCGGAGAAAAATGCGCGCACGGCGCTCCGCGTAGGTCCGGGACCACCGCATGCGTGTCATCCCCTCGACGATAATCGTTTCCAAGAACCTCTCTTGGGCTGAGGTCAGAACAATCGGTCCGTTGCGCTGCCCCTCCTTTGACACCCGCTTTTTGGAGGAATGCTCAACAGGACCCTTCTTGCCCGAAGGCTGCGCCGACTTCGGCTTCCTTGCCGATTGAGTTGTCACCCATCAACCTCCGATTTGGCCGGCCGTGCTTGCGTGCGATCCCGGTAGGTCTCGGTGACGAAGTCCACAAACGCCACGGCAGACGCCACCGCCAAGCGTGCATGCCGGGGCTGTAGCCCACGGTGCTTGCCGTCTTTGCCATGGCCGGTGCCGTAGAGGCGGCGAAGGTTGGCCAGGTTACCGGCGATCTGGTTCAGGTTGCTCAGGATGCGTTTGATGCACTCGGCCCCCTTGGCTTGGTCATCGATCCCTTCGGGCACCAGGTCCAAGCTCTTGGCCAGTTTTTTGGCCAAGTCGTTCATGTCATCGCTCTTGCCTATCTCCACCCCCATCTTGCCCAGGATGGTCTTACAGCAAGACTCCACCAGCTCCTTGGCGCTGCCGATGGCCAGCTCGGGATCTTTCTCGACCGCGTACTCCATGCGCTGTATCTGCTTGGCGATTGCGCCGGCGTCCAAGGAATCGGCCGCAGACCTTCCCCTCTCAAAGGATCGGTGATCGTTGGAGGTCAACGGGCGTGGTTCGTACCGCGCCCGTCCTGCGATCCGCTCGACTTCGACCAGGTGCCAACCCGCTTGCCGCAATTGGTCGTTGAGGTGCTCAACGATGGTGGCGGCCTCCTCCCGGTCAGGCCTCACCACCGGGTGGACCATTTCTGCCAGGAACCTTAGGAAGGTATCGGCCGGACCATCGAGCAACGGGAATCGGTCGTCGTCGAAGATCCAGTAATCGTCCCAGTCGAAATTATTGACCCGGTGCTGGTAGATGTCTCCAGCCGCGTCCTTGTAGCGCGAATCAGTGGATGGCAACCGACGAAGCTCGTAGATGCGGCTCAGGAACTCGGTGTCGTCCAACGCGCCGAACACGTTCACCTGCTCCAATCGAAGCCCATCGAAGATGTTCCGGCGAACGGCACGGGGAATGACAACTGGAGAGGAGGAGCGCCAATCTTCGTTCTGGCCAACGATGGGAATCAACCGGGCGGCGAAGACGTCGTGGCCATTCGAGGGAATGGCTTCCGTCAATGCCTCGGTGATCTGTTCGCAAACGTCCTTGAGCTTGGGACGCAAGCGCGCAAACTCCGGCGCCGGAACCTCCAGTAGGACGTTCCAGTAATTCGTGCCCCCGTTCCAGTTGTCAGAGGTATCGTGCTGGATAGATGCGGTGGAGGTGCGAAGAAGATCGGCCGCGTCGGCATGCCCACTCTCTTGGAGCAGCACGTAAGCGGCGCCCAAGCACCGCTCCAACACCTGTTCATCGAGAGGGTTCGTCAGCACGATCAGCTCCGGCGAACCAGCATGGCCTGGGCGGGGTCATAGACGTAGTCGGTGATGCTCCCGTCTTGGATGCGCTTGACTGCCTCGTCAATCACAGGAAGCGGAATCAAGAACCACTCCCGCGGCTTCACGGGAACTCCCATCCGATCTCGGAGCGTTAGCTCAAGACGCGCAGGCTGGAAGATGCGATGAAAGATGTTCTCAAGGCGAATGGGGTTAATGTTGGCGAGCTTGTAGGTGGCGATGACCTCCACCTTTGCCAACATATAGGTCGACTCCCTCTCCGCGTTAGCAATCCTGGTCTCGACCTTACCCCCGGTAACGCCGATCTTGTGGATCAGTTGCTGATTCTTCTGGACGTATGAATTGCGAGAGAGGCTCCGCAGCACATAGATGGTGCCGTTCACCACGTCGTCCGTTTCCAAAGCATCCCCAAACAGAGGACCGTAATCGTCGTCGGTGATGCGTCGGCCGGTGTCGTCCTTGTAGAGGGCCCGCTGCAAGGAGCGCTCAAGCAAATCACTCTCGGTGCCGTTGGAATAGATCACCCGCAGCCTGGCGTTGGATTCGCCGTTGGGCGTTCGCACCGGCTCGCCCACCTCGGCGACGTATGCCATCTGCCCGCCGAGAATGAAGAAATTGCCCTTCTCCACGCTGGCGTCGCGGCCAAACCGCAAGGTCCTCCGGAGCCCCGACTTGAGATCCCCCTCCACGCGCTCAAAGAGCGGCGCAAAGCGTTCAAAGTCTGCACAAGGCGTGCGGCTGGCGATGTCTTCCAAGGTCTTGCGTTCTTCATAGGACCGAACGTGACGCAGCTGGGTGATGTCGTCCTCGGCTCCTCCTTCGCTCACACCCAAGTCGGCCAACAGGGCGTCATCGTTCACCGATTCACCTTGCTCGGTGGCAGCAAGGGTGGGGGCTTCTTGGAGCAATCCGTGCGTGTCCAAGGGCATGAGCAACGGATGTGCATCGGTAAGCGACCGCAGACGGTCCAGGCGCACGGCGAAAAGGCGCTCAAAGATGTCGCGCTCCTCCCCATGCTGCGGAGCACGCCCATTCTCCTCCACGAACCGCAGGATTTCTTCGAAACCTGCGATCAGCCGTTCTTCCTGGGGCGTTCGCGCAGCGGCCTTGATCGGGGCCAGATCTTGCCCCAGTTCGGCCAACAAGGCCTCGTCTTCGTCCCAATCAGCCATGATCGCCGCCTCGGGCCTCGGCCGCCTTGCGTTGCTGGACGTGCTTGGCCAAGGCCACCACGCCTTCGGCCATTTTGCGCTCCCACGGGTCTGGCGAGTTGATGTCGGGGGCTCGCTGCTTTTCTGCCATGAACGCGCGGGCTCGCAGGGCCAACGCCTTGGCTTCGTCGTAAGGAAGAGCCACGCGCTTGGCTGAAATGCTGGCCTGGACCTGACGGAGAATCTTCTCATCCATGGCCTTGGCCAACACCGCGTAGGCGGTATCGAACGGGTTGATCCGGTCGATGAGGTCAATGTTCAAGTCCCGCACGTTGACGAACTTTCGCACCCCGTCGATGAGTGAGGTGTTGCCCTGCTCCCCCTGGGCATCGTCTTCTGCCAGTCGCTGCTTGGCCTGTTGGGTCACGTTGAGCGCAGCGATGGCGTGCTGACGGATGGCCTCCTGGTCTTCCGTGGTCAGGTCCGGGTATCGGTCACGCACGATCTTGCCGAGCTGAACCTGGGTCAGGTCTTCGGGCAGGGTGTTCTCCTTGTCGAACAGCCCACGTTCCACCGCCGTCTTGTCTTGAATGAAAGTGGTGATCACCTCGTTCAAATCCTCGCGGCAGATGCGCGCCGCTTCGGGCGAGGTTGGCATGGCCAGCCCCCCAATCTCCACGTGAACTTGGCCCGTGGTCGGATTAACGCCCACGTTGTGCCCCCCCTCTTGGTAGCCGTCCTCGCCGTAGTCAAAGCCGTCCATCTTGCCGGCGTTCTTGGGCGTGAACTCGAACCGCGGGGCCAGCACCTGCTCCATGAGCAAGCTGGCCGCGATGGCCTTCAGGGTGTCGTTGACGGCGTCCACGACCACGGCCTCGTCGGCAGCGGGTTCGGCGATGAGGTTGGTGAAGCGGGAACGCTCCTTGCCGGGTGCATCGCGGGTGGCGCGGCCGATGATCTGAACAATTTCGGTCAAGCTGCTGCGGTAGCCGATGGTCAGCGCGTGTTCGCACCAAATCCAGTCGAACCCTTCCTTGGCCATCCCTAAGGCAATGATGATGTCAACATGGTCTCGGTCATCCTTGTGCGCCGGATCCTTGAGCGCCGACAGGACCTTGGTGCGCTGTGCAGCGTCGGTGTCGTCCACCAGGTCGGCAACCTTGAGCACGCGTCCGTCGGCCAGCTCGACCTGATGGAACCCTGTGGCCGGGTCCAATCCCTTCCAAGTGCCCAAGCGGGACATGATTTCCTCGACCTCGCGGTGCTTGTCCTTGAGGCTCTCCCGAGCATTGACGTTGGGGATGTGGACGATGGTTTTCAGGCCAGCATCCAGCACCTTCATGATCGCGTCCAGGTAGCGGCCGGTGTAGAAGAAATAGCCGATGTCCAAGGACTTGAGGTAGGTGTAGCCGTTGAGCTGCTCGTAGTAGGTGTAGGTCACCGTTTCAAAGCGCGCCTCGTCCGAGGGGGAGAGCACCGCCACGGTGTCTCCACGGAAGTAGGAACCGGTCATCGCCACCACGTGGACCTGTCCATGCGCGATGAGCTGACCCAGCTGACTGCCCAGCTTGTTGTCCGGATTGCTGCTGACGTGATGGAACTCATCGATGGCGATCAAACGGTTGTCGAAGGCCTCGATACCGAACTCGTCCACCGCGAAGCGGAAAGTGGCATGCGTGCACACCAGCACCCGGTCATCGCTGGACAGAAACTCGCCAACGGCCTTGATCTTGGACTTGGCAACCTTCCCGTTGTCTTCGCCAGGTGCGTTGCACAAGTTCCACTGTGGCCGAACCACCCAATCGCTCCAGAACCCGTGCTTGCTCAGCTCTTCGTCGGCAAAGCTGCCCCCGATCGAGCGTTCGGGCACCACGATGAGGGCCTGCTTGAGCCCTTGGTTCTCCAGCTTGTCCAACGCAATGAACATCAGGGCTCGCGATTTACCCGAGGCCGGTGGCGACTTGATGAGCAGAAACTGCTCGCCCCGCTTGGCGTAGGCTCGCTCCTGCATGGGCCGCATGCCCAGCGCGTTGACCTTGTTCGACTCCCCGGTGCGAGCGGCCGTGATGGATACGGATGGCACGGTGTGCCGATTGGTCGGATTGGTCTCCATGGTCATGTCGCCCTTCCCCCCTTCTTGGGCTTGGCCGGCGTGGCCGTCAACTTGGTATAAAGATCGAACAGTTTTTCGAGGCGCTCCGTGTCGTTGCGGAACCGGCGACCGATGTAGATCCGCTCCAGCACCTCGTCGTTGCGCTCGTGGGCCTGCCGGAGGTCGTCCGGCATGTCATCCGGTTCGTAGAGGTCCGCAAGCGTGGCGGGGTAACGCGCCTCCCGCACCAGCAAGATGTCTTTCGCGCAGCCCTCCAAGTCGAACCTGTTCTGCTCCGTCAATACCGGCACGGGGAAAGTGTTCCAACCCAGCGTGCTGGAATACCGGTAGTCCGTCTTGATGCGACCACAGACTGCTGCGACCCACACCAGATGCATCTTGGATGCGAGCAAGGCAAAGGACCACAGCTCCGCATCAAGCATGGCAAATGCCCCATCGGCGACGATGGCCCCACGTGGGAACAGGCTTACAGGCAAATAGGGGCGGGTTTCCGAAGAATGCCGCGGAACCAAAATAACCGTCTCCTCGCCCGTCTGGCGCACCTGCTGGAAGGCATAGGGAGTAGCGGCTCCTGCCTTGGTGAGCGCCTTGCCGCTCTTCTTACGCATCTCCACCACTTGATCGGTGCGGGCCTTGATGGGAGCCAGGGCCATGGCCTGCTCCGCCTCTTCAGGCGTGATCCAAAGGCAATAGCGCAAGTTGCCTTGAATGGTGTCGTTTGCACCGAGGAATTGACGCACGTAACGCGCGGTCTTTGGCTCTGCCTGGACCAAAGCCCTCGCGCCATCTGCCTTCATCAACAAATGACCGCCGTCCGCCGGCTTGCTGCCATTGATAATTTCACCAATGGGGCACAACGGTTTGGAAAGAGCGGGAACGTAGATGTCTCGAAATGGTATGAGGTAAGCATTGATGTTCGCCACCTCACGCTTGGTGATAGTGTCGTTGTCGTCCGACTGGAAGAGCAAGGGGTTGCTTGTGTCCCTTTCGCTCAAGCCGATGATGATGACTGTCACGCCTGCATTCTTCGCAGCCAGGTTTCGCCACTTGAATGGCGTATAGGCGAAACGGATCCGCAAGCCCTCTGCAAGCAACAGTGGCCAGAGCCGGGCGACCTGCTCGCCTTGAGTGATGGAGCTCGTGCTTACGAAAGCACAAGAAGCTTGGGTGGCACGAGCGTAGCGGGCAAACTTGTAGAACCAGCCCGAAACGTAATCCAAGGACTTGAAGCTGTCGGTGACATTCCCGAACAGCGCCTTCATGTCCGCCTTCTGTTGATCGTCCTGCTCAGTCCCTCCTTTGTAGGGAGGATTTCCGCAAATGTAGGTCTCTCCCCCCTCGTTTTCGAAGTCAATTTCGGACTGATCGGCGGGAGCAGTGAACAAGTCGTCGCCCTGGAGGTTGACCTCGGTTCCTGTCGGCGGGCAAACGGAGAGCCAGTCGATACGCAAGGCGTTGCCGCAGGTGATCCAGTTCTTGCTGTCGAGCGGAAGGACAGTAGCCAACGCCTGCTGCTGCCCGCGGTAAAGCACGTCGCACTGAAACTCGGCAATGATGAGCGCCAGCCGGGCAATCTCGGCGGGGAAGTCGTTGAGTTCAATGCCACGGAAATTGTTGATCGGAATCTCGGACTTCCGATCCTCCTCGCCGCGCCGCCGGTTAATCTCCGCCTCAATCTTGCGCATTTCCTTGTAGGCGATAACCAGGAAATTGCCGGACCCGCACGCCGGATCGAAAACACGGATGTGCGCCATCCGCTTGCGCAGGTTGAGTAGCTTGGTCTTGTTGTCCTCCGCAGATTCCAGATGCGACCTCAGGTCATCCAAGAAGAGCGGGTTCAGCACCTTCAGAATGTTGGGCACACTGGTGTAGTGCATGCCCAACGATCCTCGCTCCTCCTTGTCGGCCACAGCCTGAATCATGGACCCAAAGATGTCTGGGTTGATCTGGCGCCAGTTCAGTTCACCAATCCGAAGCAGATAGGAGCGCGCAGCCCTGGTGAACCGCGGAACTTCTGTGCTGCCTGAGAACAACCCGCCATTGACATAGGGAAATGCCAGCGCCCAACCATGAAGGCCCGCGCTGGGACGATCATCGGATTTCAAGTTCATCGCCGTGAACAGCGTTCCGAGCACGGCGTCTGTGTTTGATCCGTCAGGAGCCGACATCCGGTCCACGGTGCGCGTGAACAAGCTATCGCCATGGAAAATGTCTGTGTCCTCGGCGAAGAAACAGAAGATCAGTCGGGCCATGAAGTGGTTCATGTCCGATCGCCGCTCGTCGGTGTCCCAATCAGGGTTGTGGGTCAGCAGCTCCACGTAAAGCTTGTTCAGACGGCCCGTCGCCCGGACATCAATCGGGTTTTCTTTGATCTCCTGAACTGTGGTTATTCCAGCAAAGGGCAGGAAATAGCCGAAGTGCTCGGCCAGCTCGACATAGGGGCATGCCAAAGGCTCCCCTGTGGCCAGATACTCCGCCTCAAGGGATTCACCGTCGGTGGCAAGGACGAGCTTGATCCGATACGTCGAGTTCTTGGCGCTGGCTTTCAACGCTTCGAACGTCTCACGCACCCGCCCTTGCTCGCACACTGCCAGGTGAATGTGATTGCGTTGAAGAACAGCCCCTGGAACGTCAGAAAGATTCGTTCCGCCGGATCCAACTTTTCTCAGGCGCTTGAGGGTGACCTCGTTGTTGCCAAACGCCCCCAAGAACTGGAAGGGGAACTCTGCCGAATCAAAGGGAACCTGGGCCAGCTCGTAAATGGCCTCTTCGATTTCCACTGCGTTCATACGGCCAGGATCCGCGACGATGCCCCGTCGTGACAGGGGCAAGGGAAGGGAGGGTGGAAGCAGTCCACGTGGCGTTGAAGCAATGACATCCGGCAACTCTCAAAAGACAGATCCCAAGTATCCTTCAGCCCCATGGTAGAGGGCCACTTTCGCCGCACCTTCGACATGGCAAGCCTTTGTTTCCAAAGGGTCAACCCATCAGTGGCAAGCCACCTCGGCCACCGTTTGCGCAGAACCCCGATCACTGGGAAACACGACCTTGCAGCTCCCTTCCACCTCCACCGCCTTCCCGGGGCGCGGCTGCTCCAGGCAGAGCCCCATTCGTAGCCCAACTGGGTAGCCTCGTTCGTTGTCTTGGCCACCGCTCCTGCCTCACGGGCCGGTAAAGCGGAAGGTTCGTGCGGTCTCGGTCAAGACGAGGAAGGTCAGGCGCATGCCGGCTTGGCGGCCAGCGTTGGTGGTTTGCTCGATCTCGGCCACTCAGCGCCCAGCCGCAAGACCCGATCACCCACTTGGGCCTCGTTGAGCACCATAGGGGTCAGCTCGCCTACCACCAGGCGGCCCTGGGCGTTGGTCTTGCCTGCCAAGCCCCACTGGCACCCCGGCCTAGCCGGGCACGTCCAGCACGGCGAAGGAGTCCCCCCAGGACCGTCACGCCCTGTCGGTCCAGGTGGACGGCATCGGCCGTAGGGCCGGAAGCCCAAGTGTGGCTGGGCCCGTGCTCGCGCTGATCTGAGCCCACCCTGCCTGGGTGGTCCAGTTGGCGTTGGCCTGAACCGTCTGGCCATCCGCCCCCTCGCCCACCGAAGCGGCCCCCAGCCGGAGCGGGCAACGCCAATGCAAGGGCCAGAGCGATGCGTTTCAAGGTGCACCCCCAATTCGTGATTAGGTTCACCTATGCATAAGTCGATTCCTGGAATGCGCCAGGGGTACTTCCGAGCTCAGTCACAGAAACTGTAGTCGACGTCATTAAATTGACGGAATGGCGACAAAATGGCGCATATGGACAGAGGTCGACGCTCAGGCGATGATTCTGTCCACACTTCAAGACCAACAGGGAAATGTATGGCAAGGAAGAAGAGTTCATCGGCTGCAGGTGTCGCGATTTCTACCGGCGGCGGAGCCGTCGCTGGCGCAACCTCTGCGATCCTCGGCGTAACCAGCGGTGCAGCGGCTGGAACGGCCGGCGCAGCCGCCGTGACCTCCGGCCTGGCAACCGTCGGTGGCATTGTGGGCGGTGGCATGCTTGCTGGACTGGGCGTGGTTGCAGCCGCGCCAATTGCGGGCGGTGCCGCGATGTTCGGGGTTTACAAGCTCTACCAGCGCATGGCATCAAAGAAGTAACGGTTCTGCCTGGCCCGCCACCGGGGACCAGCTTCGACGCGGCGCAAGCCTGCCTGCCTGCAAATGGCCATCCAAGATCAGCACTTAGACGGCCGCTCTGGCTGAGTGCCCGTTCGAGCCGGCAAGTCGAGTGGCTATACAAACTCCAGCAATGTTGCAGAGCCTGCCGCTTCTTGCAGCCGTAGTGAATACGAAACATCAAACATCAGGAAAGACACCATGGCGTTCAATCGCGAATTGTGGTCTGGCTTTTATGACAGAAAGCACTTCCCCAGCATTCCCTGCCCCCGCTGCGCGTCAGGCAATGCCAAACTGGATCCCGAGAGCTTAGATGTCGTTGAGCCAGCCTACTCAAAGAAGGGACGAAACGATCAGAACTGGGAGCCGGACTGGGATACTGAGCGATTCAGTCTCAATTTGACTTGCGATAACGCCAATTGTGGCGAGATTATGGTTGTGTCGGGAGACACCTCGTTGTCCGAGGTCTACGACGAAGAAGATGAAGGCTGGGTCTATATCGCCCATCTTCGCCCGCGTGCGATGTATCCAGCACCCTTGCTCATCTCCATCCCGAAGCAGGCGCCGCCAGCGGTAAGAGAGAATGTTTGCCTAGCTTCGTCTCTCTACTGGGTCGATACGAGCGCTGCTGCCAACCGACTTCGTGCCAGCGTCGAATTTCTGCTGGACTTCCTTGAGGTTCCGCGGGAAAGCACAAAGAATGGGAAGACAAAGCGATTGGATTTGAATGGAAGAATTGAAATCTACGATCAGCTAAACTCTGAGCATGCCCCATCTCTGACCGCCCTGCGGATGATCGGAAATCTCGGCTCTCACGGCGAGACCGTCCAGCGCGAAGCGCTGCTGGATGCTTTCGAAATCTACGAATACACCCTTGAAGAGCTGTGCGGGCAACGAAAGTCCAGGATTGAAGAGCTTCGTCAAAAGCTCATCTCGACCAAAGGGAACTACAACAACTAGTCACGGCAGCATGCCCCCCCTTGGCCTTCGCCTTGTGGCGCGATCGCGGTCGAACGTTGGCGACAGGTTTCTCAAGCTACCGACCGCCGCTCCCAGCTCAACTTGCTTGAGCGTGTAGGCAATCTGCTCCTCCGTAGAACAGGGCTTTTTCCTCGCCTGATTCCTCGTGATCCGGGGGCCACGCAGGACCAAGTCTCGACTTTACAATAGCCCGATTTTTCGGTGGCGGGTCACCGGCCTCGAGCGTACGGCGTCCTGCCGCCTAAGGCGGAAATCAACGAGAGACCTCGCTTGGCGGAACCTCCGCCATCGTGCCTTCTAAGATCTCAGGTTACCGTTATGAAGCTTGCGCCAGAAGGCCTGCCTCGCATAGCACCTCGAGCCCAGACCGCCAAAGCTGCTTCAAAATGAACTTACAGGAAAGCTCCTGAGCAGAAAAAAGGGCGCCTTTCGGCGCCCTCGTTCTCTCAACTCATTCCCACTCAATAGTCGCCGGCGGCTTCCCCGAGATGTCATAGACCACCCGCGACACCCCCCGCAACTCATTGATGATCCGGTTGCTCACCGTCCCCAGGAACTCATACGGCAGATGCGCCCAATGCGCGGTCATGAAGTCGATCGTCTCCACCGCCCGCAGCGCAATCACCCACTCATAAGCCCGCGCGTCACCCACCACGCCCACCGACTTCACCGGCAGGAACACAGCAAACGCCTGGCTGGTCTTGTCGTACAGGTCCGCCTTGCGCAGCTCATCGATGAAGATGGCATCGGCCTTGGCCAGCAGTTCGGCGTATTCGCGCTTCACTTCGCCCAGAATGCGCACGCCCAGGCCCGGGCCCGGGAACGGATGGCGGTAGACCATGCTGCGCGGCAGGCCGAGCTCAACGCCCAGGCGGCGCACTTCGTCCTTGAACAGCTCGCGCAGCGGCTCCACCAGGCCCAGCTTCATGTGCTCCGGCAGGCCGCCCACGTTGTGGTGGCTCTTGATCACATGCGCCTTGCCGGTCTTGCTGCCGGCCGACTCGATCACGTCCGGGTAGATGGTGCCTTGCGCCAGCCACTTGGCGTTCTTCAGCTTGTTCGACTCCTCGTCGAAGATCTCAACGAACAGGTTGCCGATGATCTTGCGCTTGGCTTCCGGGTCGCTCACGCCTTCCAGCTTGCTGAAATAGCGGTCCGCTGCATTCACGCGGATCACCTTCACGCCCATGTGCTCGGCAAACATCGCCATCACCTGGTCGCCTTCCTGCCAGCGCAGCAGGCCGGTATCCACAAACACGCAGGTCAGCTTGTCGCCGATGGCCTTGTGCAGCAGCGCAGCCACAACCGACGAATCCACACCGCCGGACAGGCCCAGGATGACTTCGTCATCGCCCACCTGTTCGCGCACACGGGCGATCTGGTCGTCGATGATGTTGGCGGCGGTCCACAGGGTTTCGCAACCGCACACGTCCACCACGAAGCGGCGCAGCAGCGCCTGGCCCTGCAGGGTGTGGGTCACTTCCGGGTGGAACTGCACGCCGTACCAGCGCTTTTCTTCGTTGGCCATGGCGGCCACCGGAATGCGGTCGGTGCTGGCGGTGATGGTGAAGCCCGGCGGTGCAACGGAGACGTGGTCGCCGTGGCTCATCCAGACATTCAACTTCGGCTCGCCGCCGTGGTCGCTCAGGCCCTTGAACAGTGCATCGGGGTGGATCACGTTCACTTCGGCGTGGCCGAATTCGCGCTGGTCAGCGGCTTCGGTGGCACCGCCCAGCTGCGCGGCCAGGGTCTGCATGCCGTAGCAGATGCCGAAGATCGGCAGGCCGCTGTCGAACACTTCCTGCGGTGCGGCCGGGGCGCCCGGCAGCGTGGTCGATTCCGGGCCGCCGGACAGGATGATGCCCTTGGCGCCGAACGCGGCGATCTCGGCCGGGTTGTGGTCCCACGCCCAGATTTCGCAGTAGACGCCCAGCTCGCGGATGCGGCGGGCAATCAGCTGCGTGTACTGCGCGCCGAAATCGAGGATGAGGATCTTGTCGTTATGGATGTTGGTCATGGTGCCGTTCCAGTGGTGTTCTTCGCTGCGCCTGAAGCTTCAAGGCTGTGCGTCAACGAGGCGATGAGTGCCTCGCGTTGTTGAATATGTGAGGCATCTGCCTCGTCCCAGCGCAGCATCAGCAGCGCGTGCGGCGCACCGGCCGGATCTTCGACCATGCGTGGCAGCTCGACCGCTTCCTGCACTTCCGAGCCTTCCATCCAGCGTCGTTCGATTGCCACTGCCTGATGGCGCGGCTCGGTGGGCGTGCCCCAGTAGATGCGCTTGGCATTCATGGCCGCCGTATCCAGCGGGCCCAGCACGGGCTCCAGCACCGGGTCGGCAGGCCCATCGAGCGAAAGCGTCCGGCACTGCAGTGTTACCTGCAGCGGGCGCGCGCCGGTGCCGTGCAGCATCCATTGCTCCTCGCCCAGCGGCTGCACGCGCCATCCGGCGGGCAGCGAAAATGCCGTTGAACACGCCTGCACGTCCTGCAATTGCGAAACCGCCGCGCCCGGAGACCCGGAGCGCGGCGGCGGTTCGGACAACGAGCAGCCTGCCATCAGCAGGCTGCTCGTGACCGCAAGGACGGTGCGGAGTCGCATCAGGCGCGGTAGTTCGGCGGCTCTTTGGTGATCTGCACGTCGTGGACGTGGCTCTCACGCTGGCCGGCGCCGCTGATCTTCACGAACTTGGGCTTGCTGCGCATGTCATCGACGGTCGCGCAGCCCACATAGCCCATGGTGGCGCGCAGGCCGCCCATCAGCTGGTGGATGATGCCGCCCACCGGGCCGCGATACGGCACGCGGCCTTCGATGCCCTCGGGCACCAGCTTGTCGGCGCTGGAAGAATCCTGGAAGTAGCGGTCCTTCGACCCCTTTTCCATCGCGGCCAGCGAGCCCATGCCACGGTAGCTCTTGTACGAACGGCCCTGGAACAGCTCGGTTTCGCCCGGCGATTCCTCGGTACCGGCCAGCAGGCCACCGATCATGATGGTGGAAGCACCGGCGGCCAGCGCCTTGCCGATGTCACCCGAATAACGGATGCCACCGTCGGCGATCAGCGGAATGCGGTCCTGCAGCGCTTCGGCCACCAGGTCGATCGCGGTGACCTGCGGCACGCCCACGCCGGCAACCACGCGGGTGGTGCAGATCGAGCCCGGGCCAATGCCGACCTTCACGGCGTCCGCGCCGCTGTCCAGCAGTGCCAGTGCAGCTTCACCGGTGCAGATGTTGCCGCCGATGACCTGCACGTGCGGGAAGTTCTTCTTCACCCAGGCCACGCGGTCCAGCACGCCCTGCGAATGGCCGTGCGCGGTGTCGACCACGATCACGTCCACGCCGGCAGCGACCAGCGCTTCCACGCGGCGATCGGTATCGCCACCCACGCCAACGGCAGCGCCCACCAGCAGGCGGGTCGACACATCCTTGGCAGCGTTCGGGAAGTCGGTGTTCTTCTGGATGTCCTTGACGGTGATCAGGCCACGCAGGGCGAAATCATCGTTGACCACCAGCACCTTTTCGATGCGGTTGCGGTGCAGCAGCTGCAGCACTTCATCGCTGGCGGCGCCTTCCTTGACCGTGATCAGGCGATCCTTCTTGGTCATGATGTGGCGGACCGGATCGTCCAGCTCGGTCTCGAAGCGCATGTCGCGGTGGGTCACGATGCCGGCCAGCAGGCCGTCGCCACCCACCACCGGCACGCCGGAGATGTTGTGCGCCTGGGTCAGGGCCAGCACGTCGCGGATGGTGGTTTCCGGGCCAACGGTGATCGGGTCGCGGATGACGCCGGCCTCGAACTTCTTGACCTTGGCCACTTCCGCAGCCTGCTGCTCCACGCTCAGGTTCTTGTGGATGATGCCCATGCCGCCCAGCTGTGCCATGGCGATGGCCAGGCGTGCTTCGGTGACGGTATCCATGGCCGCGGACAGGATCGGAAGCTTGAGCTTCAGGTCACGGGTCAACCGCGTTTCGAGGTTGACGTCCTTGGGCAGGATGGTCGAATGAGCGGGGACGAGCGAGACGTCGTCGTAGGTGAGAGCTTCAGCCTGGATGCGCAGCATCGGCATACCCGAGATGTGGGGAAGCGCGACATTTTACCCTGTTTCTGGAGCCAAGAACAGCATTTTTGGCAGCCAGAATTGAATTTCTGCGCGACACAGTGTCGCGCCAGCGGTGATCCGCTCAGGGCACCCAAACGCACCGCCTTTGGTAGGTGCCAACCTTGGTTGGCACAAACAGGGAGAGGCCTTCACCCCATCTGGGGTCCAGCGCCGGACGGATCGTGCCAACCAAGGTTGGCACCTACCAACAGCCGGTCGTCGGCCTGCCTGTGGTGGGTGCGGACCGTTGGTCCGCACTCTCTCTCAGACACCAGTGCACCAGCAGGAGCCCCAGCCCTCTGGCATTGTGCCGACCAACGGTCGGCACCCACCAACAGCAGATCTCACCAACAGCGGATCAGCTCAGGGCTTCCGCCGCTTCCAACGTGTTCTGCATCAACGTGGCCACGGTCATCGGGCCCACGCCACCCGGCACCGGGGTGATCCAGCTCGCCCGCTGCGCGGCCGCTTCAAACCCGACATCGCCCACCAACCGACCGTCCTCCAGCCGGTTGATGCCCACATCGATCACCACCGCACCCGGCTTCACCCACTCACCCGGCACGATGTCCGGACGGCCCACCGCCACCACCAGGATGTCGGCGTTGCGCACGGCCTGTTCCAGCACGTCCTTGGGGGTGAACTTGTGGCAGCTGGTCACGGTGCAGCCGGCAATCAGCAGCTCCAGGCCCATCGGCCGGCCCACGTGGTTGCTCACGCCGACGATGGTGGCGTTGCGGCCGCGCACCGGCTGGTCGGTGTGGCCCAGCAGCGTGGTGATGCCGCGCGGGGTGCACGGGCGCAGGCCGAACTCGCGCAGGGCCAGGTGGCCGACGTTTTCCGGGTGGAAGCCGTCCACGTCCTTGCGCGGGTCGATGCGCTGGATCAGCCGGCGCGCGTCGGGGATGCCCGGCAGCGGCAGCTGGATCAGGATGCCGTTGATCTTGGGGTCGGCATTGAGCTGGTCGATCAGGTCGAGCAGCTGCGCCTCGGTGGTACCGGCCGGCAGATCGTAGTCGTAGGCCTCGATGCCGACCTTTTCGGCGGCGCGGCGCTTGTTGCGCACGTACACGGTCGAGGCCGGGTCGCCCCCCACCAGCACCACGGCCAGGCCCGGGCGGCTGCCACCGGCGGCGACACGGGCGTCCACCCGCACCTTCAGGCCGTCAAGCAGCTCCTCGGCGATACGGCGGCCATCGAGGATGCGGGCGGGAAGCTGGGGGGCGGAATCGGTCATTAGGAGCGGGCGTGGGGCGGCGGGGACGCTATTGTCCCCGATTCAGGCCCCCTCGCCCACCGCTGCGAACATGCCCCGGTAGTGGGGGCGGCGGGGGGGGGGGCCCCCCCGCGCGGGCGGGGGGGGGGGGGGGGGTGGCGCCCGCGGGGGGCCCGGCCGCGGGGGCGGGGGGGGGGGGGGGGCGCCGGGCG